>JBBRUO010000303.1:0-7373 GCA_038247725.1 Gemmatales bacterium | reverse complement strand
GGCCCGGACGGCCAGCCGCAACAGTGCTTCGACGACCTCGAACACCTGGTCCGGTGGCGGCTGTACGACAAGCCGGGCGGCGGGCTGATGGCCGAACTCGGCAGCCACCAACTCGACGCCGCCAGCATCTTCCTCGGCAAGGTGAGGCCGCTCTCGGTGCAGGGCGTCGGCGGCAAGTTCTTCTACCGCCCCGGCAAGAACGACCGCGAGTCGGACGACAGCGTGTTCGTCACCTACGAGTTCCCCGGCGAGACGCACCCGAAGGCCGGCAACGGCGGCACCGACGACAAAGACATCGTGGTGGTGACGTACTCGTCCATCAACACCAACAGCTTCGAGTCCTACGGCGAGTGCCTGATGGGCAGCCGCGGGACGCTGATCGTGGAGAGCGAGGGGGACGCCTACCTGTTCAAGGAGAACCAGCCGGGCAAGGCGAACAGCGGCGGCAAGGGCACCAACGTGACCGTCACCGGGAAGGACGGCAAGGCACCGGTGATGGAGGCGGCCAGCACCTGGGGCGGGCCGGCCAACTCGGCGGTGGTGAAGACCGGCAACACCAGCGGGTGGGGGTCGCTCAGCCGCGGCTACCGCGAGGAGATGGAACACTTCGCCTTCTGTGTCCGCACCCAACAGAAGGCCAAACTGCCCGGCGCGGAACTGTACAAGAAGGGGGCGGACGGCAAGTTCGTCCACGCCGGCATGCTGCCCCGCTGTCACGGGGAGATCGCCATGGCCGACGCCGTGTTGGCGCTGACGGCGAACCTGGCGATGGACAACAAGACGCGGATCGAGTTCAAGCCGGAGTGGTTCGACGGTGACGCCACCGGCAAGGGGACCAACCCCGAAGACGGGTTCCCGACGAAATGACGGCAGGAGAGTGACACCGCCGGCCGTCGTCTCGTGGGAACCCGAACACCTGGGTTCGCCGCAAGCCGACGGCCGGCGCGGCCGCGTTCACACGACCACTTCGCCCACCGCCACCGAACCGACCGTCACCCCGTCCAGCACCAGCGGCACCGACTGCCCGACGGTGTAGTCCGTGCGGGTGGTGTACCGCGGGTTCGCCCCCGGCACGGTCGGGTCCGTGTACACTTCGACCTGCCGGTCCGCCACGTTCACGATCCAGTACACCGGGATTCCCGCCCGCGCGTACACCCGCAGCTTCTCGCCCCGGTCCAAGGGCAGGCTCGTGTCGGCCACCTCGACGAGCAACCCGACTTCCGCCGGCTCCGGGTGCCGGGTGTCGAAGTCGGCCTCGGCCCCGCGTGCGACGGTGAAGTCCGGCTCCGGTTCGCTGGTGGCGAATGTGACCGGCCGTTGAGTTCCGAGTACCCAACCTGTCGGCAGCAGGCGGAACAGCCGCGAGGTGAGCCGAAGGATCGACGACTCGTGGGGCGGGTTCTTGGGCATTCGATCCACCAGGACGCCGTTGATGAGTTCCACCTTGTCGGCGGTCGTGAGGATTCCCCGCTCAATGAGGTCGTGGTACTCGGCGACGGTGTAGGTCCGCGACCGCGACACGGGCGAGGTCGGCGGGGCGAGCAGTGCGGACATGGCGATACCTCCGTGGAAAGTCAACGGCGCGCAGGGGTCATTTTACCCCGATCGCGTACAGCGTGTTCCACCCGCGCAGGTAGATGCGGCCGCCGCTGACGGCCGGAGACGCGGTGAACGTGTCCGGCAGTTTCATCTTGGCGATCAGTTCCGGCTCCCGGCCGGGCTTCACCGTCGCCATCGTCCCCTCGCGGCCGACGACGATGATCTTGCCGTCGGCGAACACCGGGTTGGCCCGGTTGCGTTCGCTGTGGATCTTCAGCTCGCCGGTCTTCTCCCCGGTTTTGGCGTCGTAGGCGACGAGGCTGCTGTTCTCCTTCCAGATGTACACCGTGCCGTCCACCAGCAGCGGTGACGGCACGTCCGGCGTCCCTTTGGTGATCCGCCACAGCTCGCCGGCGGCCTTGTCGCCCGGCTTGATGTCGCCCTTCGCCGTGTTCGGGTCAATGCCCACGGTGACGCCGTTCTTGCAACTCGGCACGACGATCAGGTTCGGCGTCACCAGCGGGCTGGACACCGCCCGCCACGCGCGGTTGTAATTCGCCTTCGGGTTCAACTCCGTCACCCGCCAGAGTTCCTTGCCGTCGGCTAGCGCGTGGCCGGTGCAATAGTCGTTGCCGTGGACGATCAGGAGCGCCTTGTCGCCCTTCTCCCAGACGAACGGCGACGTGTACACGTCCAGCGACTCGACCCCCTTCGGCGCGTCCGAGGCGCGGTCGGCCTTCCACAGTTCCTTGCCGGTGGCCGCGTCGAAGCAGACGATCTGCTGCGTGCCCCGGTGCATGTTGGTGACGTACAACTTGCCCTTATGCAGGACCGGAGTCCAGTGCGCGCCGAACTGGATGGCGAACTTGCCGTACTGTTTCTGGAGGTCCACGAGCCACTTGACGTGGCCGTCGAAGTCGAGGGCGGCGAGTTGCCCGTCGCCGACGAAGGCGAACACCAGTTTGCCGTCGGTGCTGCACGACGCCGATGCCGAGTTCCCCTCATCATTCCGCGCCGGCTTGTTGCCGCTGCCGATGGCCGTCTTCCACTTGTCCTTGCCGTCGGTGCCGACGCAGAACACGACCAGATCCTTGCCGTCCACGGCGGTGAGGAAGATCTTGTCCCCCCAGATGCAGGGGGTGCTGGCACCGGGGCCGGGCATCGGGGCCTTCCAGACCACGTTCTCGGTGTCGGACCACTGGTCCGGCAGGCCGGTTTCGGTGGAGTGGCCGTCGTTCTTCGGGCCGCGCCACTGCGGCCAGTTCTCGGCGGCGGCAGGGGCCGCGATGAGCAGGAGGAGGGGCAAGAACGCGAATCGGCGCATGAGAGTTGCCTCGGTGGGGTGGGAATGGCAATGCTAGCCGAACCCGCGAGGGGAAACAACGGGGCGGCGGGACGGCCCGAAGAGGGCGGCGGCATTCCCCTGCTGATACACTTTCGACGTACCTCGACCCGATTCCTCACCACCCGACCCCGGTGCCCCATGTCCGCCCTCCCCGGCCAACTCACCCCGTCGCCCCGCCTGCTCCTCGGCCCCGGCCCGTCCGACGCGCACCCCCGCGTCCTCACGGCCATGACGACGCCGCTGCTCGGTCATCTCGACCCGCAGTTCCTGGAGATCATGAACGAGACGCAGGAGATGATGCGGCAAGTGTACCGGACCACGAACCGCCTGACGTTCCCCATCTCAGCGACGGGCATGGCCGGCATGGAAGCGTGCGTCGTCAACTTGATCGAACCCGGCGACAAGATGGTGGTGTGCGCGGCCGGGTTCTTCGGCGGGCGGATGATCGATATCGCCGGGCGGGCCGGGGCGCAAGTGATCGCGCTGCAACAGCCGTGGGGGAAGGTGTTCGACCTGAACCAGCTTGCCGAAGTGCTGCGCCGCGAGAAGCCGAAGGCCCTCGGCATCGTCCACGCCGAGACTTCGACGGGGGCGCTGCAACCGCTGGCCGGCCTGAGCGACGTGTGCAAGGAGACCGGCACACTGCTGGTGGCCGACTGCGTGACCAGCCTCGGCTGCACCCCGGTCGAGATCGACGCCTGGGGCATCGACGCGGCGTACAGTTGCAGCCAAAAGGGGCTGGGCTGCCCGCCGGGGTTGTCGCCGCTGACGTTCAGCGACCGGGCCGTCGCCGCGCTGAAGGCCCGCAAGACGAAGGTGCAAAGCTGGTATCTCGACCTCAGCATTATCGACAGCTACTGGGGCGGCGACCGGGCGTACCACCACACCGCGCCGATCAGCATGATTTACGCCCTGCGGGAGGGGTTGCGGATCGTGCTGGAAGAGGGGCTGGTCAACCGCTGGGCGCGGCACCAGAAGAACCACTTGGCGTTGAAAGCCGGGTTGGAGGCACTCGGTATGAGCTACACCGCCGACCCGTCGTGCCAGCTCCCGCAACTGAACGCCGTCCGCATCCCCGACGGGGTGGACGACGTGGCCGGCCGCAAGCGGATGCTGACCGAGTTCGGCATCGAGATCGGCGGCGGCCTCGGCGAGTTCAAGGGGAAGGCGTGGCGGATCGGCCTGATGGGTTACAATTCCAAGCCGAGCAGCGTGTTCCTGGTACTGGCGGCGCTCGAGCAGGTGCTCCGCGGGGCCGGGGTGAAAGTCACACCGGGGTCGGGCGTCGCCGCCGCCGAGCAGGCGTATCAAAGTTAACGGAGGTGCCGGATGCCCTCGATCGCCGATGTCCCCGACCTCTGGGAAAGGATGGTGCGCGCCGTGGAATCCGTGGAAGACCGCCTGTTGCGTTCGACGGCCGCTCTGGAAGCGGCCGGGATCCCCTACGCCGTCATCGGCGGAAACGCCGTCGCCGCTTGGGTTGCGACCATCGATGAGGGCGCGACTCGGAACACAAAGGACGTGGACATCATTGTCGAACGAGCGCGCCTACCCGACGTGATCGCCGCGCTGACCGCCCAGGGGTTCGAATACGCTAACGTGACGGGCGTTGACCTGTTCATCGACGGGCCCAAGGGGAAGCCGAGCCAGGGCGTGCATCTACTGTACTTCGGCGAAAAGGTGAAACCGACGGACGTGGTACCGACGCCGTCGTTGGATGAAACCGAACAGGGACGGCGGTTTCAGGTCGTCACGCTCGAAGGGCTGGTGCGGATGAAACTGATTTCCTTCCGGTTGAAAGACCGCGTTCACCTTCAGGATTTGGTCCGCGTCGGCCTCATCGACGACACCTGGCCGGCGCGGTTCCCGGACGTGTTGGCGGATCGGCTGCGGGAAATCCTCGCCGATCCGGAGGGGTGAACGGCGTCACTTCACCACGACGGTGGCGGTCGCGTGGCTGTGGGTGACGGCGTACTTGCGGCCCTCGAACTCGCCGGGCGTCTTGTCGATGTGCATCGCCCGCACGCAGTACCGGCCGGGCTTGGCGAACGCCGGCGTCAGGCCGTCCGGGTCGGCCTTCAGCACCTTCCGCTGGTCCGAGTCCGGTTCGTGGACCGTCACCTCGGCCCCGGCGACCGGCTTGCCGTCGAACGTCACCCGGAAGGCGACCCCGCTCGGCACCCGCACCGGCGCGATGTCGAAGGCGGTGGTCGCCGTGCCGGCGGTGGCCTCCCCGAGGAGCAACCGGGCATGATGCCGCAGGCGGAGGACGTGCCCCTCGCCCCGGTTCAGGACGCCGTATTCGACCGTCACCCGCACTTCGGCGGTGTCGGCGGCCACCGGCACCCGCCAGCCGCCCGCCTCCGGTTGCACGGCCACGGTCGCCGTCTTGCCGGACGAGGAGATGACCCGCGCGGTCTTGAACTCGATCTTGCCGATCTCGACGGTCTCGTCTTTCGTCGGAATGTCGGCGAAAATCGCGGTCGCGGTTTTGCCGTCGCTCGGCGGCAGCAGGAAGACGAAGTGGGCGGCCGCCGAGTTGGCGAACGCGACGGCCAGCAGAACGGGAACGATGCCACGGCTCATGGTGACGCCTCCTTGCGTGTGGTGGTGCGGGAGGAGTTTACCGCGCCCGCGAAGGGATTTCCCCCTCAGTTTCGGCGCGGCCGTGGCAACGGGTTCGCGCGGCCGTGTGGTGGGGCGCGAAGGCCGAGTACGCCGACCGCTTCCTCAGCCTCCTCGGCGCGCGGGGTGAGCGGCGATCCGTGCGTGGCCGACGGCCCCGTCCCGCCCGTCGGCGGCCGCCGCGATCGGGCTGCCGCTGGTGCCGCTAGCGGTCCCCGACATCGTCGGCACGAACGTCCTCCGCGTGTTCCTCAGCGGGGTGATCCTGGAGGCATTCGGGGCGGCGAACATCCCGGACAGTTGGCACGAGGCGCTCGGTGTCCCGCCGCCGTAACGACATTGGCCTATCATAACGGAACCGTTTTCATCCCGCATTCGAGACACTCACATGGCCAGCGCCAAGAACGTCCTCGGCACCGCCCTGCAAACTTGCTCCACGCAACCGCTCACCGGGTTCTTCCGCGACGGCTGTTGCAACACCGGCCCGGACGACCTCGGCCTGCACCTGGTCTGCTGCCGGGTGTCGGCCGAGTTCCTGGCCCATCAGAGGAGCATCGGCAACGACCTGTCCACCCCGGTCCCACACTACGGTTTCCCCGGCCTGCGCCCCGGCGACCGCTGGTGCGTGTGCGTCACCCGCTGGAAGCAGTCGTTCGAGGCCGGCGTCATCGCCCCCGTGGTGTTGGAGGCCACTCACATCAGCACGCTGGAGTTCGTCGATCTGGAAGACATGCAGCGGAACGCCGTCCCCATGCCGGTGTGAGGCCGGCCACGGCCGGCCGTCGGGGTGTCCGCGCTACTTCTCCGCCGCTTCGGTGTATTCGCTGCGGTAGACGAACTTGGTGCCTTCGCCCTGGTGGTTGGCCACGTCTTGCGTCACTTTCAGCTTGGCCCCCTGGTAGCGGCCGGTCGAGGCGTTCACGAACACGTCGCCCTCCCACAGCATCGGCACCACGCCGGGCATCAGCGCGGCGTCCGTCGGCGGCTCCTTCAGGGCCGTCGTCACGCCGATGATCGCGTACCCGTCCTTCGCCCCGCGGTAGGTGAACGTCTGGGTGGCGTCGAACTTCTCGCCGGTGCCCAGTGGCGGCGGCAGTTTCAGCTCGAACGCCCGCTCCCACGAGCCGTTCACGGCCGGTATCGTTTCGGGCAGGGTGACGCGGAACGGCAGTTCGGCTTTCAACCGGTCGGCGGCGTGCGGGTTGTCCGACTTCGCCGCGACCACCGCGCCGAACGCATTCAAAGTGACGCTCACCACCGGCTTGTTCAGGAACGTCATCGCCTTGGCGTCGTCGGGGTTCGACGAGTCCAGCACCTGGGCGACCGGCTTCTTGTCGCCGACCGTCTGCGTCACTTCCTGCTTCATGGCGGTGATGGTCATCTCGATGGTCGCCCCGCCGGTCGCCGGCGCGTCCTTCACCGCCCACGTCTTGGTGCTGCTCAAGTTGGTCACGGTCGTGGTCAGAACCGGGGCTTTCGACTGCTCGTCCAGGGTCGTCTCGGTGACGGTGGTGGTTTGCAGCACGCGATAAGTGAACGACTGGCCGGCGGCGAAGGTGAACCGCACCTTCTCGCCGTCCGCCGCGCACAGGGGCGTGAGGGCGACGACCGACAGCACACCGGCAACCGCGAAGCGGGTCATGAGCGCTACTCCTGGGGCGGCGGATCGAACCGCGTGACCGACGGGAATAGCGGACGGGGGACGGCGGGGGAAGGGGAGTTTCGGCGGTGGGGGGCGCGGCGCGACAAGTGATTTGCTGGGCCTCGACGTGTCACTGGCACGTTCCTAATTTCACCGCATGTCGCTGCCATTCTCGAGTCCGAAATTCGCCCATCCGCCGGTGGTGGAAACGATTCTCGGCTT
>JBBRUO010000302.1:0-7383 GCA_038247725.1 Gemmatales bacterium | reverse complement strand
CTTCGTCCCCGACCCACCGCCGGAATTCGGTGCGCATCAGGATGAGGGCGTCTTCACCCGACTGCGGTCGCGGCGGGTTGTACCCGGTCGCCTTCGTCAGCCCGAGCATCATAACGGCGGTGACGGGAGAGAACGCGTCACCGGTCGGCTTCCACTCGGCGGCGGCGAGGGCGGCCAAAATCGCCTTGGTTTCCTCGGCCGGGATCGCCTGTTCGACAGTGGGAAGGCTGACCCGCGTCTGGCGGTAGCGGGTCACCAAGGCGGCGGCGGCGAACGCGCGATCCTCCGCCGTCGCCGCCTTCAGCGCGGCCATCGGGTCCGCGAACACCGGGCCGAGTCGTTTCAGCCCGGCGACCGACTCTTTCGTCGCGTCCGTCACTTCCAAGGGTGGCGACAGCGGCGGCATGGCATACACGGCCGTGCCCGGCAGCTTGTTCAGGAACAGGCACACGTTCTGATTCACCTTCAGCGACGGTTGCGGGTTCCGCACCTGACCGGGCGGGGGCGCGAGAAACCCGACCCGGACGACGGTGAGGTTCTTCGCCCCGTGGACGTTCGTCTCGACCTTCACGACCGCGACGGTGAACGGGATCGGGTCGGTGGAGGTCGGGTACGGTTTCGCCGACACCGGCTCTTTCTCGATCTCCGTCACCGTGCCGATGACGCACATCTCGGCGATCGCGGCCCGCAACTCGGGCGTGAAATCGGCCATCCGATCCGCGCGGGCGGCCGTGGCGACGAGCAAGAGAACAACGAACGAGGCCGAACGGCGCATGGCGAGACACCTGAAGAGGAAGCGAAAGTCCGGCGCGGTCACGCCCTCACCCAGTCCAAGAACCCCATCCGTTCCAACGAGGCTCGCAGGTCCGCGGATTGCTCGGCCGTCAAGTTCGCGTGCGGCAATCGCGCCGGGCCGACGGGCACGCCGAGGAACCCCATCACCGCCTTCGCCGCACTCATGAAGCCCGACGCGGTGAGCAAGTCCACCAACTGCACCGACCGGAACTGCTCCGCGCGGGCCGTCGCCAGGTCGCCTGTCTCGAAGGCCGCGATCAGTCGGGTGTAGATCGGCGCGGCGAAGTTGTACGTGCTGCCCACGCCGCCGACCGCCCCGACCGCCAGAGCCGCCAGCAGGTATTCGTCGGTCCCCCACGGCATGTCGAACCGGCCGCCACCGGCGTGCAGGCACCGCTGGTACGCCATCAGGTCCGGGTTCGAGAACTTGATGCCGGCCAGGGTCGGAATGCGACTTTGAGCCGTTTCCAGGAACTCCGCCATCGGCAGCGTCACGCCGGTCATCGACGGGATGTCGTAGAAGTAGAACGGCACGCCGGGGGCCGCGGCCGCGATGTCGGCACAGCAGGCGATGAGGGTATCCAACGACTTCGGCTTGAAATAACTGGGCGACAGCGCGGCGATGGCGTCCGCCTTTAACTCCTGGGCTTGCGCCGCCAGCGCTCGCGCGTCGGCAAGGCAGTTGCCGCCGACGTGGACGACCAACTTCAGCGAACTGCCGCGCGCCACTTCGCTCCACCGGCCGGTGAGGGCGAGTCGCTCGTCCACGGTGAGCGAATGGCTTTCGCCGGTGGTGCCCCCGACGAAGGCCGCGCGGACGCCGGTGTGGGCGAGGTGTTCGGCCTGGATCTCGACGGCGGCCAGGTTCAGCGAGCCGTCCGGGTGGAACGGCGTGTGGGTGGCCGCGACGAGGCCGGTGAGTTTCGTGGTCATCGGGGGGAGTCCTGGGAAACGAGGTCCGTTCGCGGGCGGATGAGCAGCACCAGCACGACGGATACCACGGCGAGCAAGGCGAACGCGCCGAAGCTGACGTTCAGCGGCACGCCCCGATCCCGCATCACGCCGAAGCCCCAGTCGGCCAGCCCGCCGCAACTGATGCTGACGAAGTTCATGACGCCGTACCCGGTCGCCCGCAGTTCCGGCCGGACGATCTGCGCCAGGATCGGCATGTTGTTGCAGTCGAAGAAGCCCCAGCCGAGGCCGAACAGGATCAGGAACAGGACCGCCACCGTCAGCGTGCCGGCGTTGCCGATGCCGAAGATGGCCGGCACGATCAGGGACATGCCGATGGCACTGATGAAGATGCGGCCGCGATCGTTGCGGCGCATCCAGCGGTCGGCCAGGAACCCGCCGACCGCCGCGCCGAAGATGGCCGCGACTTGCCAGTACAGTGCCGCCGACACGCCCGCCTTTCCCTCGCCGATGTCGAATTCCCTCTTCAGGATCGACGGCATCCAGTCCCGCACCACCCACCCGGCCATCGCCGGGAGCGTGAAGTACAGCACCAACAGGATGAACGACACGTTCGTCAGCAACGCCTTTCCGGCCCTGAACGGCGTTGGCGAATCTTCCCGTGGCCCCGTCCGCCGCGGGTCACGCAACAGTAACACCAGCGGCACGGCGTAGAGCATCCCGACGACGCCGCAGGCGGTGAAGGCGACCCGCCAGCCGAGGCCGAACGCGAACCCGCTGACCACCCCGTCGTGCCGCTCGAACGCGACCCGCACCGTGTCGGTTTCCGAGACGTATCCGCCGAAGCCGCCGGCGATGACGCCGCAGTAGATCGCCATTTGGTGCAGCCCGACGGCCCGCGAACGGGTGCCGGCGGTGTGGTAGTCGGCGATCAGCGCCAGCGCCGCCGGGATGTAGAACGCCTCGCTGAAGCCCATCAGCGACCGCGCCCACAGCAGTTCGTTGTAAGTCGTGACGTGTCCCGTCCACCACGTCACGCCGGACCAGACGAACAGGCTGCCGCAGATGGCCAGCCGCCGGCTGAACCGATCCGCGATGTACCCGCCGACGAGGCTGACGACGGCGTACACCCACTTGAACTGCCCCAGCATGAACCCCCAGTTCTCCTGGGATTCGATACTCGGAATGTCACGCATCACCGACGTCTGCATCGACGCCAGCATCTGCCGGTCGAGGTAGTTCAGGAGCGCGACGGGCATGAGCAGCGCGACCACCCGCCAGGCGGTGCCGGATGCCGTCGGGGTCGGGTTGCTCATGCCTACCTCGTCGGGGTGAACCGCCAGACGTCCGGGGACCGCACGCCGGGCCGGGCCTCGCCACTCGGCACCACCCAGTCGCCGTTCCACATCACACACGGCACCGTCACCCGTGGGGCGGGCAACTCGCCGGCGTCAGCCCACTTGTCGGTCTTCGCGTTGTAGTGAAGGACGCGCCGGTTGAAGCCGGGATGCTTGGCCGGCGCGGTGCCGACTTGCGTGCCGTCGTCGCCGCCGAGAACGGAAAAGCCGGTCGCGTCCGCCGGGGCCGGAGTCGGTGCCGCCGCGACCGCGTGGGGCAAATCGGCGACTCGCGCCCAGCCCTGGCCGGGATTGTACTGGTAAGCAGTCTTCAAGTACTTGCGTTCGAATGTGTCGCCGTTCCCCGGCACCAACTCCACGCCACCGACGAGCCAGAACGAGCCGTCGAAGCTCGCGGCGGTGGCGAGCATCCGGCCCGCGCCAGGGCAGGCGTCGATGTCGGTCCACTTCGGCTGTTTCGCGGACAGGTCGAGTGCCCAGGCAGCTTTCAGAGGGAGCGAGTCCGGCTTCTCCTGCCCACCGGCGATGAACAGCACGTCGCCGACCAGCGCCCCACAGGCGTTCGCCAGTGGTACTGGAAGTGACGGTAACTCCGTGACCAACAGCTTGCCGGCCTTCCACTCCAGTCGAAAAGCGTCGGGGTAGTGCCGCTTCGAGTCGCTGCCGCCGACGCACACCACGCCGGTGCCGTGCGTCACGCTGACGCCGTAGCCGAGCGGCCGCGGCAACTTCCCGGCGACCCGCCATTTTCCGTCAGTCTTTTCCAGCACGAAGGCCGTGTCGTACCAGACCTTCTTCCCGCCGTCCCACGGCTTCGTGTCGGGGAAGTTGGCTCCGCCCGCGACGACCAGCGCCCCGTGGCTGACGCCCGCGAACGGCCCGGCGAACCCTTCCTTGTCCGGCAGGGGCGGCAGCTTCGCCCACTCCCCCGCGAACGCGGAACCGACAGCCAAAGTGACCAACACGGCGAGTGCCTTCATGGTCGTACTTCCAGGAGTCGCCAGCAGTCCCACAGCATCCGGGGCAGGTGGAACGGCTCCGAACACTCACGAACTTGGAAATAGTATCATCATTCTTTCTACATTCCGATTCCCTTCTCCGTCAAGCTGCGGCGGCCGAAGCGCAAGTACAACGCCGGCAACAGGAACAAGTTCAACAGCGTGGACGTGACCAGCCCGCCGAGGATCACGACGGCCAGCGGGTATTCGACCTCATGCCCCGGCTTCAACCCGGTGATGACCAGCGGCAGCAGCGCCAACCCCGTCGCCAGGGCCGTCATCAGGATCGGGGCGAGCCGCTCTTCAGACCCCTGTTGCACCAACTTCGGGCCGAATTCGACGCCCTCCTCGTCTTCGAGGTGCCGGTAGTGGCTGACCATCATGATGCCGTTGCGGGCGGCGATGCCCAAGACCGTGACGAACCCGACCAGCGAGCCGAGGGACACCACCCCGCCGGTGAGGCCGACGCCGACCAACCCGCCGACCAGGGCGAACGGCAGTGTGAAGGCGACGATGAGCGTCAGCCGCCACGAGCCGAAGTCCGAGAAGATGATGAGGATGACGCCGAGCAGCGCCGCCCCGCCGAGGACGAACAGCCGGTTGCTGGCGGCGCGACGGGCGGCCTCCTCGCCGAGGAACTCCGGGTGATAGCCGGGTTCGTACTTGAGTGCCCGCACCTCTCGCTCCACGTCCGCCGCCACCGCGCCCAAGTCGCGCCCGGCCACGTTGCAGGTGATGTCCAACCGGCGGGACGCAGCCTCCCGTTTGATCTCGTTGGGCATCGGCACGATCATCACGTCAGCCACGTCCTTCAGCCGGAGCTGTGTCGGCACCGGCCCGGCCGGGTCGAGCGGCAACTCGCGGATGGCGGTCAGGTCGGAACGGCATTTCTCGTCGCCCCACACGACCACATCGAACCGCTTCTGGCTCTCGTACACCTCGCCGACCTTGGTGCCGCGAAGCAGAGTGGTGGTGGCGCGGCGGACGTGACCGGGGGTCAGGCCGAACCGTTGCAGGTCGTCCGGCCGGGCGCGGATTTCGATCTGCGGTAGCAGCGTTTGCGATTCCACCTTCAAATCGGTGACGCCATCAATCCCGCTCATGGTCTTCTCGACTTCCTTGGCTTTGGCGCGCAACACCGCCAAATCTGGCCCGAAAAGCCGCACGACAATGCTATAACTGGTGCCGGACAACACTTCCTTGCTGCGCTCTTTCAGGTACGTCTGCACGTCGCAAAACATGCCGGGGTAACCGTCCATCGCGTCTTGAATCTTCTTCAGCGTGGGGTGATACGGAACGTCCGGGTCGATGCTAATCCAGAGTTCGGTGAAGTTCGGGCCGTACACCTCGTCGGCCACTTCGGCGCGGCCGATGTGCGAGCCGAAGTTGCGGACGCCGGGGATGCCCATGAGTTCGCGGCTGGCCAACACCGTCATGCGGTCCATCTCCTCGACCGACGCGCCGGGTTTGGTGATGTAGTGCATCAGGAAGTCCGTCTCCTGGAACTCCGGCAGGAACTCGGACCCGAACCGCGTGGCGGCGGCCCCACTCAGCACGAACGTGGCCAGTACGAACCCCAGCGCCGCGTAGGGTCGGTACAGCAGGTACGGGATGACGGCCCCGTAGCCGCGCCGCAGCAGTTTCGCCAGCGGCGCTTCCGCGCGGCGGTTGCCGCCGGTCAGCAGCATGTACGACAGGGCCGGCGTGACGGTCAGCGCGACCACCAGCGAGGCGAGGATGGCGAGGATGTACGATAGCGCCAGCGGGCGGAAGAAACTGCCGGCGATGCCGTCCAGGAAGAAGATCGGCAGGAACACCGTGATGACGATCATGGTGGCGTACACCACCGCGCTACGCACTTCGAGAGACGCCTTTAATACCACCGCGAAGGCCGATTCGGGAGTATCCAGAAGCCGATTCAATCTTAACCGCCGAACGATGTTCTCCACGTCGATGATGGCGTCGTCCACCACTTCGCCTAGTGCGATGACCAGTCCGGCAATCACCATCGTGTTGAGCGTGATGCCGAGCGCGGTGAGGACGACCACGGCGGAGATGAGCGACAGCGGGATGGCCAGCAGACTGATGAGCGCCGTCCGCCAGTCGAACAGGAACGCGATGAGGATGACCACCACCAGCCCGCAGCCGACGAGCAGGGCGTGACCGAGGTTGGCGATGCTCCGCTCGACGAATGTGGCCGGGCGGAAGATGGTCGGGTCCACGTCCAGCCCGACGAGGCCGGGTTCGAGTTCCGTCAGCGCGGCTTCGACCTTGCGGCTCACTTCCAGTGTGTTCGCGTCGGGCACTTTCTCGACGATGAGCAGCAGGCCGGGGACGCCGTCGGCGGGTGGTTGGCCCTCGGCGGGTTTCGCGACGATGATGGCGTCGCCGATCGGCGGGGGCGAGCCGAAGCCGACGTTCGTCACGTCGCCGAGGCGGACCGGGGCGTTGCCGTCGAAGGCGACGACGGTGCGGCCGAGGTCGGCCGGGGACTGCACCATCGACCGGTGCCGCACCGACAGCCGCTGGTTCGGCTTGTCCAAGAAGCCGCCGGAGTCCAGGGCGGTGGCGTCGGTGGCGGCCTTCATCACCTGATCCAGCGTGATCCGCTCGGCCCGCAGGCGGTCGGGATCGACCAGCACTTGATATTGCTTGTCGCGCTGGCCCCACATGGCGACATTCGCCACGCCGGGCACGGACATCAGCTTCGGGCGAATCGTCCACAGGGCCATGACGGTCATGTCCTGCTGGCTCATCGTCTTCGACGTGATGCCGATCTTCATCAGCCGGCTGAGCGACGACAGTGGTTGCAAAATGTTCGGCCGCTGGGCGACGACCGGCAGGCGGGGCGTCTCGGCGAAGACCCGCTCTTGCACGAACTGGCGGGCTTTGTGAATGTCGGTCCCTTCCTCGAAGAGCAGTACCACCGACGACAAGCCGAGGACGGATTTGGAGCGAAGCGTTTTCAAGCCCGGCGTGCCGTTGAGGGCGTTCTCCAGCGGCACGCTGATGAGGCTTTCCACTTCGTCCGTGGACAGGCCGGGCGCTTCGGTCTGCACTTCGACCTTCGGCGGGGCGAACTCGGGGAAGACATCCAACGGCGCGGTGCGGACGGTCTGGTACCCGTAGGCGACGAGGAACCCGCACAGGGCCAGCACGACGACGCGCCCCCGGACGGACGACGCGATGAGCCAACTGAGCATGACCAACTCCGGGTGTGTGGCGACGGCGGCGGGTGGTAAACTGAGGGAACGGACTCACGCCGAGGGCTTGCAATGCCACTGCACGACTGGACCCGATTGGACGCCGGCATCTTCCAT
>JBBRUO010000301.1:0-7395 GCA_038247725.1 Gemmatales bacterium | reverse complement strand
GGACGTATACCGCTGCTGATGGTCATGGATTCGCTCGGTCAGCTGACCCGTCGGCTCGGGACGGCGCAGGTTCCGGCGCACGTGCTACTCGAACCCGCAACGCGACTTGGTGTTCCTCCCCGCCGGCGCAGAGGACTTCACACATGGCCCGCAAGTTCCACCGCAAGCGGCGACCGCCCCGCAAGCCGCGCAGCACCCCCGACGGCGAGCACCGGCCGGTGCTGATCGACGAGTGCCTCCGCGTGCTGAACCCGCAGCCGGGGCAGACGTTCGTCGATTGCACGCTGGGGTTCGCCGGGCATTCGGCCGAAATTCTCACCCGCCTCGGCCCGTCGGGGTTGCTCATCGCCACCGACCTCGATCCGCTGAACTTCCCCCGCGCGACCGAGAAACTGGAAGCCCTCCAGTTCCCGTTCGTCGCGCACCAGAGGAACTTCGCCGGGCTGCCGGCGGTGTTGGCGAATGCCGGCGTCGAACAGGTGGACGGCCTCCTCGCCGACCTCGGCATGTCGTCAATGCAGGTCGATGACCCGGACCGCGGGTTCTCGTTCATGCGGGACGGCCCGCTCGACATGCGGATGGACCGGTCGCGCGGGCGGACGGCGGCGGAACTGCTGAACACCCTGCCGGAGGACGAACTGGCGGCGGCGTTCGCCGAACTCGGCGACGAACCCGAAGCCGCGAAGATCGCCGCCGGAATCGCGGATCACCGTAGCGCCAAGCCGTTCGAGCGGACCACCGAGTTGCGAGCGGTCATCGAGGCATCCGCGCCGGTGACGCCGATGCTGGGGCCGGGGTTCGGGCCGGTGCGGAAGCAAGTGATGCTGCCGACGACGCGGGTGTTCCAGGCGTTGCGCATCCTCGTCAACCGCGAGTTGGCCAACCTCACGCAACTGCTCCGCGTGCTGCCGACGGTGCTGAAGCCGGGTGGGGTTGCGGCGGTCATCAGCTTCCACAGCGGCGAGGACCGGCTCGTCAAAACCACCTTCCGCGACGGCGTGCGGTCGGGCCTGTACGCCGCCGCCTCCGACGACCCGATCCGCCCGTCGAACGAGGAGAAGCTGGACAATCCCCGCTCCCGCTCGGCCAAACTCCGCTGGGTCACGAAGGCGTAAATTCCATCTCTCAGTACGGCACTGTCGTCGGAATATCGGTTGCGGTTTCCCCCACGCCTCGCGGAGTGTCCGTCATGCCCCGGTTCCTCGCGCTACTCGCGATCGGTCTGGTCGTCGCCCCCGCCGTCGCCGCCGACGCGCCGAAGAAAGGCCCCGACCAGACGTACTACGAGGCCAAGTTCGCCGACGGCAGTGTCGTCCAACTGACGGTGCAGGAGACGACCGTCGTCGTCGCCACCAAGTACGGCAAGCTGACGGTGCCACTGGCCGACGTGAAGCGGATCGAGTTCGGGTTCCGCTTCCCGGCGGGGATGGCGGCGAAGGTGGACGCCGTCGTCGCGGACTTCGGGTCGGCCGAATTCGCCGCCCGCGACAAAGCGTCCAAGGCTATCCTGACGTTCGGCGAGTTCGCCCTGCCGGCGGTCAAGCGGGCGATGAAGAGCGACAGCCCGGAGGTGGTCCGCCGCGCGCAGGAGGCCATGCGGAAGCTGGAAGAGACGCTGCCGAAGGCGGTGCTCGAACTCCGCGACTACGACGTGCTGCACACGGCCGACGGCCCGATCCGCGGCACCATCGAGGCGGCCGGCTTCAAGGCGAAGACCAAGTACTTCGGCGAAGCCACATTGGACCTGGCCGACCTCCGCGACCTGCGGCCGGTGGGCGCGGGGGCGAACGAGGAGTTCGCGCTCGACGCCGCCAAACACGCCAAGTTGCGGTGGGCGGCGTGGCACGACACCGGCGTCGAGGTGACGGCCGACACGACGCTGGACATCGCCGTGTCGGGCAAGATCGACCAGTGGCCGCAGTCACCGGGGCAGTACATGGCCGGGCCGGGCGGGTCGAACGGGTTCGTGGCCGGGCCGGACGCCGGCGGCCCCAACCCCGGTGGGCCGGGCGGGTTCCCCGGCGGGCCGGGCGTTCAATACAAGTCCGGGGCGGTGTACGGCAAGGTGGGCGAGAAGGGGACGCCGTTCCTCATCGCCGAGGCCTACAAGGGCAAGCCGACCGACCGCGGCACGCTGTACATCATCATCGCGCCGAGCCATTGGGGGAACGAGAACTGCGCGGGCGAATTCGCGGTGAAACTGAAGACGAGTGGGTGATGCCGAATGCGATTCACCGGCTCCCGATCTTCGTCGCGAGTCTCCGTGAATCGATTTTTCGGACCTGGAGGGGCGGTTCCGTTCGAGTCCTCCGGTGTATCGCTCATCGTACCGCGCGGTCGTGTACACTGGCACTTCCGAACTCAGTTCAGTCAACACGGCGGCCCGCCGCCCGGCAGGAGGGTGGTGGCTGTACGCCGACGGGCTGTGGGTCGCGTACACGACCCACGATCGTTCGGCCGGCTGGCTCAGGCCACGGCAGATTCAGCGGATCGTAGTTGTTGCTGTCGAAGCGACTCCCACTCCGCCCTGATACATGAACCCGGTGGGACTGTCCCATTCCGTTGTGGGGGCGGGCCGGTCTGCCACCTCCCCTCGTTGAGGGGAGGTCGGTTGCGAAGCAACCGGGAGGGGAGATTCATTCCCCACTAAGGCATCGGAAGACTCCCCTCCCGCCGCTGCGCGGCGACCTCCCCTCAACGAGGGGAGGTGGGTTGTGTGCCCCTCTCGGCACTTGGGACAACGTCGGCGGGTTCGTGTATGAGTTCGGCGATCACCTGCGCGGCGGGCTGACTCGGCCCTGGATTCCGGAATCGCTCCTCGACTTCCGCCATCCGTTCCGGGGACAACTTCGGGCCGTACCTCTCGAACAGCGCCTCGGCCCCCTTCGGCGGGACGTGGTAGCCGAGCCATTCGTCGGCGTCATTCGTGATCGGGATCAGCCCGCTCCCCCCCTCCAATTCGATCAACTCCTTCAGCAACGCGCAGAACACCCGCTGCTTGTCCTCGTCGGACAGCCCCAAGGCGTACTCGACCGGCGACGGCGTGTGGTTCGGCATTTCGGTTTCTCCTTCGCGTGCCGGAATGGTACCACGGCGGCCGTAGGAAACGTACCCCCCCCCGTCGGCGGCGGCGATTGCCGGCGGACGGGGTTTCGCCCACAATCTCCCTTGCGGTCCCTTTCCCCGGTCGAAGGATGCAGTCATGAGCGCGCGTCGGAACCTGTTCGCGGCGGTCGGTGTCGTCGTCGTCGGCGTCGGAGTCGGGTCGGTCCTCGCCCAGCGGGAGTACAAGAGCGGCGTCGTGTGGCCGGAGCCGGCCGTCGTCACCCCGGCCCCGGTGGACAAGCCCGGTGCCCCGCCCAGCGACGCCGTCGTCCTGTTCGACGGCACCAACCTGGACCAGTGGACCAACGGCGAGAAGTGGGAGGTGAAGGACGGCGTCGCCACCGTGAAGGGCGGCGACATCACCACGAAGGAGAAGTTCGGCGACTTCCAGTTGCACGTCGAGTTCGCCACCCCGGACGTCGTGAAGGGGAATGGCCAAGGGCGTGGCAACAGCGGCGTCTACATCATGGGCCGCTACGAAGTGCAGATCCTCGACTCGGTGGACAACCCGACGTACTTCGACGGCCAGTGCGCCGCCGTCTACAAGCAGTCGCCGCCGATGGTGAACGTGTGCCGCAAGCCGGGCGAGTGGCAGACCTACGACATCCTGTTCACCGCCCCGGTGTTCGGCGAGGACGGCAAAGTGACCAAGCCGGCGTACGTGACCGTGATTCACAACGGGGTGTGCGTCCACAACCACTTCGAGTTGAAAGGCGGCACCTTCTACGACCGCCCGGCGGCGTACGTCAAGCACGCGGACAAGATGCCGCTCCGCCTCCAGAACCACGGCAACCCGATGAAGTTCCGCAACATCTGGGTCCGCGAGATCAAGCCGCTGGTGGGCAAGAAGCCGGAGCCGAAGACGACGCCGGAGCCGAAAAAAGACGGCGAGTGACCGCACCCGCCGAGGCCGCCGTCACCACAGGCCGGCGGTCTCGGCGAACCCGAACAGCGCGTTGAAGTTCTGCACCGCCACCCCGCTCGCCCCGCGGATCAAGTTGTCCTCGCACGCCAACACGATCACCCGCCCCTTCACCACCTTCACGCACACGTCGAGGAAGTTGGTGTGTGCCGTGTCCTTCGTGCCGGGGAGTGTGTCCCGCACCCGCACGAACGGCCGGCCGGCGTAATACCCGCGGTACAACTCCGTCAACTCGGCTTCCGTCATCGGCTTCGTCGGCGTCGCGTAAATCGTGCTGAAGATGCCGCGGTCCATCGGCACCAGATGCGGGGTGAAGATCACGCTCACCGGTGACGCCGCGATGTCACTGAGCACCTGCTCGATCTCCGGCGTGTGCCGGTGTTTGCCGACGTTGTACGCCGAGAAGTTCTCGTTGCATTCGGGGAAGTGCGTCATCAACTTCGGCGTCCGCCCGGCCCCGCTCACGCCGCTCTTGCTGTCGATGACGATGTCGTCGAGGCGGATCAGTTTGTTCGCCACCAGCGGGGCCAACCCCAGAATCGCCGTCTGCGGGTAGCAGCCGGGGTTGGCGACGAGTGTCGCGGCCGGGATGCGGTCGCCGTACACCTCGGGCAACCCGTACACGGCGTGGGCGAGGTTCTTGGTGTCGTGGTGCGTGGCCCCGTACCACTCGGCGTAACTGTTCGCGTCCTTCAATCGGTAGTCGGCGCTCAGGTCGATCACCTTGATGCCGCGCTCCAGCAGCGGGCCGACGACCTCGGCGCTGACGCCGTGCGGCAGGCACCCGAACGCGCATTGCACCCCCTTCGCCTTCAGCGCGTCGGCGTCGAACACCTCACACACGACTTCCAACCGGTGCGCCAGGACCGGATGGACCTTGGAAATCGGCTGCCCGGCCTCGGTGCGGGACGTGACCGCCACCACCTCGACTTCCGGGTGCCGCACGAGGATCTTCATCAGCTCGACGGCCGTGTACCCCGACCCGCCGAGAATCGCCACGCGAACCATGTGAGTACCCGAGTGATTCCTCGCGGCAGGCATCTCCGACTGCCCGCCGCTGTGAAACTGTTCTTGTGTGTCCCGTTCGGTATTCTATCGCCATGAGTGAGCCACTGACCATCGCCGACGCCGCGCCACTGATCCGCTCCGGCGAACTGACGCCGTCCGAGTTGCTGGAGCAGTGCTTCCGCCGCATCGACATCTACGAACCGGGGGTGAAAGCGTGGGTTTATCTGGACCGGGAGCGGGCGCGTCAAGAAGCGGATGAACTCACGAAAAACATTAAGACCGGCAATTATCGCGGTGAGTTACACGGCATCCCGATCGGCATTAAAGATATTATCGATGTGTATGACATGCCGACCGGGTGCGGGTCGAAGCTGTGGGCGAACAGCTACGCCCGGCAGGACGCGGAGTGCGTGAAGCGGCTGCGGCAGGCGGGCGCGCTGATCCTCGGAAAGACCGTCACGACGCCGTATGCGTTCACCGACCCGCCGGTCACGCGGAACCCGTGGAACCTGGACCGCACCCCCGGCGGGAGCAGTTCCGGCAGTGCGGCGGCAGTGGCGTGCGGCATGTGCCTCGCCGCGCTCGGCACGCAGACCGGCGGCAGCCTCACCCGCCCCGCGAGCTACTGCGGCGTGTGCAGTCTGAAGCCGACTTACGGCCGTGTGAGCGTGAACGGCGTGCTGCCACTCGCGCCGAGCCTGGACCACGTCGGCGTGATGGCCGGCTGCGTGCGGGATTTGGCGGTGGTGTTTCAGGCGATGGCCGGGCCGACTGCCACGGGCGGTTTCTACCTGGGACGAACCGGGCCGGTGCAAGACTGCGTCGCGCGAATCGACACCCCTTCCGGCGAGCGGCTGGATGTCGTTCCCGTCGGCGGAATGTTCGCGGAGGTGCAGCCGGTAATCGCTGATGCGTTCGCGCGAGCGGTGGAGCGATTAGACTCCACGGAGACGGCCGGAGTCGCCCTTCCACCGGCCGGCTTCGCGGAGTTGCTGAAAGCCCATCGTGTGATCATGTCTGTCGAGGCTGCCGAGTTTCATTCCTCGCGACTGAACCGCCGCCCGGAACAGTACGGCCCGAACATCCGCAAGCTGGTTGAGGATGGGCTGGCGACTCCGGCGGTGGCGTACCGCCTCGCGGTCGAGGTGCAGGAAGACTTGGCGGGGCAAGTGACGAAACAGTTGCTCGGAACGGCGTTCGTGACACCAGCGACAATTGACATGCCGCCGACACCGGAGACCACGGGCGATCCGCGCCTCAATTCCCCGTGGAGTTTCACCGGTCACCCGACCATCAGTTTGCCGGTCGAGTGGATCAGGGAGTTGCCCTTCGCGGTGCAGTTCGTCGGCAACACTTGTTGCGACGATGACTTGTTCGCCACCGTCGCCTATTGGGAATCCGCCTTCGCCCTCCCCCGCCGGCTGCCGCCGGTGCCGGACCTCACGCGCGGCTCGTGAAGTCGCCGCGAAGACTCTTCGCGGCGAGTTCACGAACCGCGCTCAGACCTTCCGGACCAGCATCCGGGCGCAGGCGGCGGCCCCGATGAAGCCGGCGTCGGAGCCGAGTTCGGCGAACGCGATTCGCACCGGCGCGGGGGCCTCCGACACCGGGAACGGCAACCCGTACCGCCGCACATCGTCGGCGATCTTGTCACGGAACCAGGGGGCCGCCGCCATGCCACCGCCGAACACGATCAGTTCCGGGTCCACGGCGGCGATCACCGCGCACGCGCCCATCGCCAGGTAGAACGCCGTGTCGTCCACCACCTTCGCGGCGCAGGCGTCGCCCTTCTCGGCGAGGTCGAAGATCACCTTCGCGTCGAACTCGTCGTCGTTGGCGGTGTAGTACGCCTTCAACTCGGTCGGCCCCCGCCAACTGGCCAGTTCCTCCCGCGCCCGCCGCGTCACCGATGAGGCGCTGGCGTAGGCCTCCAGGCACCCCCGCGCGCCGCACCCGCACAGGCGGCCGCGGTCGGGCAGGTCAATCCGCATGTGACCGAGTTCCCCGCCGTGGCTGTGCGCCCCTTCGAGGACCGTGTCGCCCAGGATGATGCCGCCGCCGACGCCGGTGCCGAGGGTGAACAGGACCATGCTCCTGGCGTCTCGCCCGGCCCCGACCCAGAACTCGCCCAGGGCCGCTGCGTTGGCGTCGTTCTGGTACGCCGTCGGCTTGCCGAACGTCTGGGCGATATGCGCCTTCACCGGCACGTCCTTCCACGGCTTCAGGTTCGGCGGGTCGAGGATGACCCCCGCGCCGATGTCGCCCAACCCCGGCGTGGCGACGCCGACGGCGGTGATGTCGGCGAGGGTGAGGTTCGCCGCCGCCACCGCCTGGCGGATGGTCTCGCACATGGTTTCCAG
>JBBRUO010000300.1:0-7396 GCA_038247725.1 Gemmatales bacterium | reverse complement strand
TGCGAGAAGCAGGGCGTCAGCAAGGAAGTGGCGGAAGACATCTTCGGCAAGATCGTCTTCTTCGCGGGCTACGGTTTCAACAAGTCACATACAGCGGCCTACGCCCAGATCGGGTATCAGACGGCGTACCTGAAGACGCACTTCACCGCCGAGTTCATGGCCGCGCTGCTGTCCTCGGAGATCGACGAAGGCAGCAAGCGCGACCTGATGGTCGAGCACATCGCCGACGCCCGCAAACTCGGCGTGCCGGTGGACCCGCCCGACGTGAACAAAGGGCAGTCCGATTTCGACGTGGTCAACGGCAAGATCGTGTTCGGCCTGACCGCCATCAAGGGGCTAGGGCGTGGGGCGGCGGCGGAGATCGTCCGGGCACGGGAGGCCGGCGGGCCGTTCCGCAACCTGTTCGAGTTCTGCGAGCGGGTGGACCTGCGGATCGTCAAGGAAGGGCAGATCGAGAAGCTCGTCAAGGCCGGGGCGATGGACTGCTTCGGGCCGAACCAGCGGGCGGCGCAGTTCAAGATCCTGTCGCAGGCGGTGAGCGGGGCGGAGGGCAAGGCGGCCGACCGCAAGAAGGGGCAGAAGAACATCTTCGACGTGTTCGACGGCGACGACGCGCCGGCCGGCACCGACCGCTTCGGGTTCGACGGGCCGATGCTCGCCGACACCCAGGAATGGCCGGAACTGGAGAAGTTGAAGTTCGAGAAGGAAGTATTAGACTTCTACATCTCATCGCACCCGCTGGCGCAGTTCGACGAGCAACTGCGGCGGTATCGCAGCCACGATGCCATTCAGACGGCGAAGATGGATGCCGGGGCCGAGGTGCGGCTGGCCGGCATGGTGGTCGAACTCATCCCGAAACTGGTGAGCAAGGGCCGCAACGCCGGCAACCGCTGGGCCATCGTCCGGGTGGAGGACTTCACCGGGTCGGTGAAGTGCATCTTTTGGAGTGACCAGTACGCCCGGTTCAAGGACGAGCTACAACCGGACGCCATCCTGCTGTTCGACGGCAAGGTGGAATGGCGGGAAGGCTCGACGGAACCGGACGTGATCGTCGAGAAGGTGACGACGATGGAGCAGGCCCGCAAGGACTTCACCAAGGGGCTGATCCTGCGGATGGACTACGAATCCGATACCGACGGCCGGGAGAAGTTCGAGGCCATCGGGCGGACGCTGAAGAAGTCGCCGGGGCCGTGCCCGGTGTACCTGACCGTCCGCGACCCGGTCGGCCGGGCGGCGCAGTTCAAGCTGAGCGGCGACCACTTCATCGACCCGACGGGGGTGCGGGTGGAGGAACTGGAGATGCTGCTGGGGCCGGGCAAAGTGCTGTTCAGCGGGAGGTGAATTGGGGGAGGTGGCCAATATCTCGCAATCGCTGGAGGGTTCGGCGATGAATTGGCCGAGCGGTCGGCATGCAGTAGAGCCGGGAATTGGCCTTGGTTTTGAGGCCGAGTTGGCCCGTGAGTTGTCTACCGGCCACCCGCTGTATGGGGTATTGCTGCGGGCCGTTGGTCAGTGCGGGAATGGGGACGATATCTTGTTCGAGATTGCCGACGGTTCGCGCCGGGTCGTTGTCGTTCACCTCACTTGGGGCGGGCAGGCGCAGCAACCGCCGTGCCCTGACTCAGTGGTCTACGAAAGCCATGCCCTCTGGCTGGCGTTCGAGGAGGAATCCGAGTGACTGACCGACGCCGGGTGACAATTGCCGGTGTCGGTCGTCGTAGTTAGGTTAGCCCTCACGCCCTGAACGCTCCGCAGGTACCCGCCGATGACCCTCCGCCGCACCCTCGCCGTCGCCCGGCCGACCGACCCGGTGACCGCCGTGACACGCCTCCGCGCTTCCGAACTCGTCAAACTGCCCCGCGGGGTGTGGGAGCCGATCGTCGCCGCCGCCGCTGCCAGCGTCGCCGCCGAATACCGCGCCGACCCGGAGTCCGCCGCGTTCGACGCCTTCGTGTTCGAGGCCCAATACATTGACGGGGAAAAGGTGCCGTTCCGCGCGTCCGAATTGCTCCGCTGGCCGCCGCACCTACGGGACTACTACCTGACCGAAGCGGCCAGTCAAGTCGCGGCCGCGTACCGGGCCGACCCCGAGGCGAACGCTTTCGAGGCCTTCCAACATGAGTCCCAGTTCCTCGACTAACCCGCCCGCATACCTCCCCGGCGAGGTGTGGTGGGTCGCTTCGACCCGGCCGTCGGCCCGGAGATCAAGAAGGTCCGGCCGGCGGTGGTGGTGAGCGTTCCGCTCGTCCTCGAATTGGACGTTCGGGTGGTGGTGCCGATCCGCGAGCGGAAGGACTGGCACGCCCGCTTCCCGCTGCTCATCCCGGTCTCCCCGACCACCACGAACGGGGTGACGAAAGACTCGAGCGTCGATACCAGTCAATTGAAGAGCGTCTCACGGACGGATCGGTTCAAGGGGTTCCTCGGCCGGCTTTCGCCCGAAGACTTGGCTGAGGTGTACGCCGGCATCAGGCTGTGCCTGGGACTGACCGACGCCGGGTGACAATTGCCGGTGTCGGTCGTCGTAGTTAGGTTAGCCCTCACGCCCTGAACGCTCCGCAGGTACCCGCCGATGACCCTCCGCCGCACCCTCGCTATCGCCGCCGTGTTCGCCGTCGCCCCGTTCGCGTCGGCCGACGAGACGACCCACAAGAAGGCCGCCGAGCAACTGCTCGTCACCCTGCGGGTCGAGAAGGCGATGGCGGACACCATCGACCCGATGATCGTCACCCTCATCAAGACGAACCCGGCCATCGACAAGTACAAGTCGCCGCTGAAGGAGTACCTCAAGCGGCAACTGGCGTGGGAGGTGCAAAAGGACGAGTGGATCGCCGCCTACGCGGAGGAGTTCAGCGAGCCGGAACTGCTGGAGTTGGCCAAGTTCTACCAGTCGCCGCTCGGCCAGAAGATGCTGGACAAGCAGCCGAAACTGACCGGTCGGCTGATGGACTTCGCGGTGAAGAAGGCGCTGGCCAACAAGGACGACCTGCGGAAGGCCATCGAAGCCGAGTCGAAGAAGAACTGATCCCGGATGGGCGGGGGTCGCACAGCCGTCCCCCGCCCGGCCACCCGTCACGACCCGAGAGCGATCAGGCTGGCGACGCTGGCCGTCCGCACCCGCGAGCCGAAGTACGGGTTGAACTCGAACACCCCGCTCCCGGTGAACGACTCGAACACGTTGCCGAACAGGTCCATCGCCACCGTCACGGCCGGCAGCGCGTTCACCGACTGCCAGTAGTTGGCGGACGGCGTGTACTTGGCCACCCCGAACCCGGCGAAGTTGGCCGCGACTTGCCCGCCGCCCCCGAAAGCCACGCTCGTCGCGTCGTACCCGTTGATCCGCTGCCACCCCGTCGTCGAGCGGTACACGTTCACCCCGAACCCGGCGAAGCTGGCCACCACGTCGCCGTTCTCGGCGATGTCCAGTGTCGTCGGGGCGTAAGTGTTCAGCAGGGTGAAGCCGGTCGCCACGCTGTAACGGTACACCCCGTAGCCGGGGAAGGCGGCCGCCAGTTCGCCGCGGTTGTTCACGGCCAACGACGTGGCGGGAACGGAAGTGAGCGACGGCCCCCACCCGCCGACCAGCCGATAGATGGCGACGCCGAAGCCGGGGAAGCTGGCGTACACGTTGCCCAGCGCGTCGATGGCGACGGCGTTGGCCTGGTAACCGTTGATCTGGGACCAGCCGGACACCGGGTTGAAGTACCACACCCCGGCGGAGCCGAACGACGCCACGACGCGACCGCCGGGGGAGGTGGCGAGGGCGTTCGCGTTCGAGGCGGTGAGTTGGTCCCAGGTGCCCGCGCGGTTGTACCGCCACACCCCGGCCGTGCCGAACTGCGCGACCAGCACCGGCCCCGTGACCGTCGCGCCGGTGGACGTGTTCGGCAGTACCGACATCAGACTCGTACTGCTGTCAGCCGCAGCGATTTCCACCCGCCCGTCCCCGTTGAAATCCGCCCCCGCGACCGCCACCGGGGTGGTCCCGACGCCGAACGTTCGGGCCGAGTCGAAGGACACGACGGAGGTAGTGGTCGGGGTGTTATTTAGCAGTACCGAGACCTGGCTTCCGGCGACGGCCGCGGCCAGATCGGAGCGGCCGTCGCCGTCGAAGTCCCCGACCAGAGCGGGACCGGTGACCGCCGACCCGAACGAGCCGGACGACAGGCCGCCGAACACGGGGGCCGCGTTGCCGAAGGGGGTGGCGTTCGCCAGGATCGTCACCGAGCTGTTGCCGTCGGTGACGGCAATGTCCGGGCGGCCGTCGCCGTTGAACTCGCCCGTCGCCAGCACGAAGACGGAGACGGTCGGAACGACCGGGCTGTTGTACGCGGCGGACTGGGCGAACGACAGGTTCCCGCCCTGCGTCGTGTTCGACCAGATGCGAACGCTGTTGACGTAAGTCGGGGTGGCGGAGACGGCGATGGAATCGGAGGTGGCGATGTCCGGCCGGCCGTCGGCGTTGAAGTCGCCCACCGCCAGCGCCCCACGGTTCGCCACCGTGGAGACGGGCAGCGGATTCGAGAACGAAAGTACGCCGGAGTAGACCGGGGTGGTATTCAGCAGCACCACCAGCGGGGAACTGGAGACGGCGATGTCGTCCCGCCCGTCGCCGTTGAAGTCGGCCACCGCCAGGGCCGCCGGGTTCGCTCCCGCCACGAAGACGGCCTGGCCGAGGAATGTCGGGGTGGCCGCCCCGAACGCGGTGGTGTTCAGGAACACCGACACCGTGTTGCTGGCGGTGTTGCCGACGGCGATATCGGGTCGTCCGTCGCCGTTGAAGTCGCCCACCGCCACCGCCCCCGGCCCGGCCCCCGTCAGGTACCCGGCGGTAGTGGCGAACGTCGGCGTGCCGCCCGCGGCGGCGGTGTTCACCAGCACCGACAGGGTGTTGGCCCCACCGTTGATGGCGGCGATGTCGGCCCGCCCGTCGCTATTGAAGTCGGCCACCGCCACGCCCGTCGGGTTCGCCCCGCCGGTGTCGAACGTCAGTTGGCCGGCGAACGCCAGCGCCGGGGTGATGCGGTCGTCGAGGGTTTCCAGCCGGGGGCGGAAGCGGGGGCCGGTCAGGGGGTTGAGCCGTGGCATCGATGCCTCGCGAAAGGGGCCGAGAGTGAGCGGGGGGCACCGGGATGGTATCCCGCGTGAACGGACTGGATGGTAGCCAATTCCGTGCCACCACGATCCCATTCCTTGTCACCGCCTCCCAGCCGGCCCGGTGAGACGGTCGAAACCGAAGAAGTGCGACGTGCCGAGCGACAGGATCATCAGGATCGACCGCACCGCTTCCTTCATGTTCACCTTGGATTTGCCGTGCCGGCGGTTCTCGAAGATGATGGGGTATTCGCCCAGTTTGGCCCCCGTGCGGTGGACGCGGAACAGCACCTCCTGCTGGAACGAGTACCCCCGCGACCGGGTGCGGTGCAACTCCGCCTGGGCCAGCTTGCTGACTCGGTAACAGCGAAACGCGCCGCTGGCGTCCCGCACCGGCATCCGGAACAGGAACCGCACCAGCGCGTTCACCGTCTTGCTGATCGCCAGCCGCGACTTCGGCCAGTTCTCGGTGCCGCCGCCGGCCACGTATCGGGAGCCGATCATCACGTCCTTGGTGGCCATGCCGGCGAGGATGCCGGGCAGGAACCGGGGCGGGTGGCTGAAGTCGGCGTCCATGTTCTGGAGGAAGTCGTACCCGTTTTCGATGGCATACCGCATGGCGGCGAGGCTGGCCGTGCCCAGGCCGAGTTTGCCCGGCCGGTGCAGCACCCGCACCCGCGGGTCGGCGGCGGCCAGTTCGTCGGCGATTCGCCCGGTGCCGTCCGGGGAGTTATCGTCCACCACCAACACGTCGGCGTGCGGGGCGTACTGGTGGATGTCGGCGATCAGCGGGCGGAGGTTCTCCGCCTCGTTGTACGTGGCGATCGATACCAGCAACCGGCCGGTCATGGGCGTGACGGCGACCGGCGGGTGGGCGGCGGTCATGGGCGGCGGAGTTTGACGGAGAGGCACGCGCGAAACCGGGACGGCGAAGGGGGTGGCGGCTTGCTCCCCGCACGGGTCGGAGCTTATGTTACCGTATCATACGAATTCCACCGGTCGGCCGTTATTCCGGCACCCCGCCCGGATTCCCCGCCCACTGGCCCTCGGAGGCGTCATGGCCGTCCTCGACATCTCGTGCCCGAACTGCCGTAAGAAGATGAAGGTGCCGGACACCGCGGCCGGGAAGAAGATCCGCTGCAAGGAGTGCGAACACGTGTTCGCCGTGCCCGCCCCCGCGCGGGCGACCCCGGCGAAGCCGAAGCCGAAGCCGGCCAAGGCTGCCCCGCCGCCGCCCGACGCGCCGATCCAATTCCTCGACGAGCCGGCACCGCCCGAGGTGGACGACGACAACGACAACGACGACACCCCGTTCGGGGTCGTCAAGGAGGGCGAAGTCGCCCGCTGCCCGCACTGCGCCTACGAACTCGACCCGCCCGACACCCGCGTGTGCCTGAACTGCGGGTACGACATGGTGCAGCGGCGGCGGCACGAGAGCAAGAAGGTGATCGAGCACACCACCGCCGACTACGCCCTGCACTGGATGCCGGCCATCATCTGGCTCATCGTCATCATCGCGCTGATCGTCGTGACGGTCATCTGCTTCCTCAACATGAGGATCTGGCTGACCGGCAGTTTCCTGGACAAGGAAGAGAAGAACGCCGTCACGTTCGAGCCGGAGTTCTACATCGGCCCCGGCTGTTTCACCATGGTGGTGACGCTCATCACCCTGTTCGTGCTCCTGTTCGGGGGCCGGTTCGCGTACAAGCGGCTGGTGCTGAACTGGCGGCCGGTCGAAGTCGAGAAGAAGAAGTGACCGGTACGGCGGGCGGCCTACCCGACCGGGACGCCCGTCGCCGGTTTCTCTCGCAGCGCCGCGACCCCGGCTTCATATCGTCGAAAGGCGGTGCTGACCGAGCACCCGCACGCGGCCGCGATTTGTTCCAGGGTCAGGTCCGACCACAACCGCAACACGATCACTTCCCGCAGGTCGCCGGGTAGCGCTTCCAGCGGGGCGACCGCCGTTTCCGCGTCCAACCCGTCGGCCGCCGGTTCGTGGAACCAGCGTTCCGGCCGGGCGACCGCGCCTTCCCGCTTCCGCCGCCGCCGATCCGCCTTGCCGATGTCCATCGCCGCATGCTTGGTCACTTTGAACAGCCAGGCGGCCGGGTCGTCCGGCCACGGGCGGGCGGCGGCGAGTTTGCAAAAGGCGTCCTGCACCGCGTCGTCCGGGGCCGCGCACCACTGGCGGGCGAACACGGCGAGGGCGGCGGCGTGGGTGTCGATGAGGGCGGCGAGGGCGCGAGCGGACATGACGGAAGTGGAGACGACGCGGGCGGGCTACTTTTTCACGAATGCGACG
>JBBRUO010000299.1:0-7406 GCA_038247725.1 Gemmatales bacterium | reverse complement strand
TCACAAACGGCGGAAAGCCAGTCGCGCGAAGTGTCGAAACGCCGGAGCCACGACTCGATTTTCACTTTCACCCGTTCCGAGTTTTCCCTGACCTCCAACGGAACGAGTTCCGGGACGACGAGGTGAAAGTTGGAGGCCTGGTCGGCGAGCGCGTCATGAATCCGAATGGCGGCCTTCAATTCCACAATCCCAACCGGTGTCGGGGTGTTGCCATCGGCTTCGAACAGGTTGAGGAAATTGCACGAGTCCACAATCAACACCGGCCCCGGCTTCGCGCGGATTCGATCCGCCGCATCCGCAATGGAAAGCGTCATGCCACCACCAGCGTTTCGCGATAGCGTGACAGCAACTGGAATTGATCGAAGAACCGGTCCCGGAGTTCCATTGCGTGTTGAGTCGACCACCTGTGAGCCACAAGCCACTCGACCAACAGTTCATAACTCGCGTTGTCCGGTCCTCGGTAGGCGGCGATAACGAACGCCTGCCATGCCGCGGATTCGGCACGATTCAGTGGGTGTTGTTTGCGGCTGCCGTTGTCGAACGCGGACAGGGAGTGCTGCACTTCCCACGGCAGTTCGTCGAAGAAGATATCTGCCACCGTCCCTTTGCGAACCGTGACGCCCACCTTCGCTGCCGCTGGAAGAAGGCCCTCGTCCAAAAAGCGGTCCACGTCCATTCCTGGGAACCGCGTTTCGCTCCGTTCGGTCGGCGACTTCGGGAACGTCGCGAGCATCTGTCCGCCATGCAATTCGGACTCGCGTTTCAACTCAATGGCGAGAGTCACGCTGCTCCACCCAGGCTTGGCACTCAACCGGTAGAACGCGATGTCGTCAGGCGACGGAATCATCGGAATCGTCTCGCTCGACAACTCGTCTTGGGCAACGGTTCGCCAACCGATGGGAAACACGGCGGCGTCGAGCACGGCGATGAGTTCAAGCAACTTCTCCTTCGTTTCTTTCACGCTCCAGTAGGTCCAGCGGAATGACGTGTCGTGATCGGCCACGCTGAACCCTCCCTTGGTATCGCAACCTGTTCTCCCACGCATTCTACCACTCCCACCGTCACCCGAACAACGCCCCCGCCTCGCGACACAACTCCCGCGCCCGCGCCTCGGTCGGGGCCTCGGCGATCACCCGCACCACCGGCTCGGTGTTGCTGCCGCGGACGTGCAGCCACCAGTCGGGGCCGTCCAACCGCAGGCCGTCCACGGTGTTCGCCGTCGCGGCCGGGAAGCGGGCCGTCAGCGCGGCGAGTGCCGCCGGCAGTTTCTCCTTCGGCACCGCGAACTTCGTCTTCAGCATCGAGTACGCCGGCAACTCGGCGATCAGTTGCGACAGCGGCTTCTTCTCCTCGGCCATCAGGTTGAGGATTTGAGCCATGCCGATGAACGGGTCGCGGACCCAACCGATGCGCGGGTCGATGACGCCCCCGTTGCCTTCGCCGCCGATGACCGCGTTCGTCGCCCGCATCTTCTCGACCACGTTCGCCTCGCCGACGGCCGCGCGGTGGAAGTCGCACCCGGCGGCGACGGCGATGTCCTCGATGACCCGGCTCGTGGACATGTTCACCACCACCGGCCCGGTGACGCTCCGCAGCCGGAACTTCACCGCCAGGGCGAGCGTCAGTTCCTCACTCACGCAGGTGCCGGTCTCGTCGATCAGCGCGAGGCGATCCGAGTCCGGGTCGAGGACGAAGCCGACGACGGCTTCGTGCCGCTTCACCCACGGGGCGACTTCCACCAGATGCACCGGCGTCGGTTCGGGTTCGTGCAAAAACTGGCCGGTCGGCTCGCACCCGTATTGCACCACCTCGCAGCCGAGTTCGCCGAGCAGTCGGATGCCGAGCGGGCCGCCCGCGCCGGCGTTCGCGTCCAGGAAGACGCGGAACCCCTTGCTGGCGACGGCCGCCGCGCTGACGTGATCCAGCACCAGCCGGAGGTGGTCGTCGGTCACGTCCGGGGGCACCCGCACGGAGCCGATTTTGTCCCACCCGACTCGCGCGAATGCCTGGGAATCGTAAGCCATCCGCACCTGCTGCCCCTGGTTGGCCGGGAGAACGGCCCCGTCTCCGCCGAACAACTTCAGGCCGTTCCACGGGGCCGGGTTGTGCGACGCGGTGATCTGGATGGCACCGGCCGCGTGCAGGTTCCGCACCGCGATCCCGACGGTCGGCGTGGCGGCGATGCCGATGTCCTCGACCGTGCAGCCGACGCTCAGCAACCCGGCAATGACGGCGTGTTTGAGCATCTCCCCGCTCGGCCGGCTGTCGCGGGAGAGGACGACGTTGCCGCCGTGCAGGAAGGTGCCGAGGGCGGCAGCGAAGCGGCCAGCCGGCTCCGGGGTCAGCGAGTCGCCGACGATGCCGCGGATGCCGGACACGCTGACGATCAGGTCGGAAGCGGACATGGGATAGCCGTGTTGCGAAGCGGGAGATGGGAGCGGCTATTGTGCGGCGCGGCTCGCGGATCGCAAGGCGCGAGGGGGTACCCCGAACGCCGTCCGTCGCGCAACGTGGCTTGCCGTTCGCGGGGCGCGCGGGGTAGCATCAACTCTCCACCCTCTGGGCAGGTCCGCGATGGCGAAGGCGAAAGAGGCCGCGAGGCCGCAACCGAGACCCGCACCGCCGGCCGCTGCGGGCGTGGCCCTGCCACCCCCGCCGCCGGCGTACACCGTCCTCGCCCGCCGCTACCGGCCCAAGCAGTTCGCCGACCTCATCGGCCAGGAACACGTCGCGCAGGCGCTGACGAACGCGCTGCAGTCCGGCCGCATTGCTCACGCCTACCTGTTCACCGGCGCGCGGGGGGTCGGCAAAACGTCCGCCGCCCGCATCCTGGCGAAAGCCCTGAACTGCGAGAACGGCCCGACGCCGACCCCGTGCGACCAGTGCGACATCTGCCTGGGCATCGCCGCCGGGGACGACGTGGACGTGATCGAGATCGACGGCGCGAGCAACAACAAGGTGGAGGAAATCCGCGACCTGAAGCAGAACGTCGGCTTCCGCCCCACCCGCGCGCGGTACAAAGTGTACATCATCGACGAAGTTCACATGCTGTCCAACTCGGCGTTCAACGCCCTCTTGAAGACGCTGGAAGAGCCGCCGCCGCACGTCAAATTCATCTTCGCCACCACCGAAGTGCAAAAGATTCTGGTGACGATCCTCAGCCGCTGCCAGCGGTTCGACTTCGCCACCGTCAACGCGACCAGGATTTTCGAGACGCTGAAGCACATCGTCGGCAAAGAAGGGCTGGAAGCCGAGGACGACGCGCTGCGGATCGTCGCGCGGCGGGCGAACGGGTCGATGCGGGACTCACAAACGCTGCTCGACCAACTGCTCGGCTCGTGCGAAGGCAAGCTCACCGCCGCGCGGGTGCATGAACTCATCGGCACCGCCGCCGAGGATCGGGTCGCCGAGTTGGCCGGGGCGATCCTGGCCGGCGATGCCAAGCGGGGTATCGAGTTGGTGTCGGAGGCGTCCGAACGCGGGTTGCAACTCGGCGAAGTGCTGGACCAACTGGTCGAGTTCTGGCGCGGGTTGATGCTGGTGGCGGTGGGTGGCCCGACGACGGACCTGGGCGACGTGTCGCCACTGGTGCGGGAGAAGATCGCGTCCGGGGCGGCGGGAACGTCCGTGGACGCGGTGCTGGCCGGGCTGGACGTCCTTACGGCGGCGAAGGCGAAAATGCGCGGGAGTTCGCACACCCAGGTGCTGCTCGAGTTGGCAGTGGTCCGGCTGTCGCGGCTCAAAGAGATGCTGGCGGTGGGCGAAATTGCGCAGTGGGTGACTCAGGGGCCGGCAACCGGCGGCGCGGCCCCGCCAAGGCCGAGTCGCCCCGCCACCGACCCCAAGCCGTCGCCCTCAGCCACCGAGGCGGCAAAAAAAAAACCGCTGACGGAGCCAGAGGTTAGGGTAAATCCGCCGCCGGCTTTTCTGGACGTGAGCTACGAGACGTTACCCAAGCTGTGGGTGAAGTTGATTCAGGACGTGGGGCCAATTCTCGCGGCGCAACTCCGGCAACTGCCAGGATTACCAGCAATTACCGGGCCAAATGCCCTGGTAATCCGCGTTCCGGCGGGCTATAGTACCGCTTATGAGGGTCTCCGGGCCGAACGAACGGTGGACGTGATCCGCATCGCCCTGCGGAAATCGACCGGTCAAGACGTGTCGGTGTCGGTCGAGTTGCAGGCGGCGGTGGTCCTCAGCACGACCTCGACCCCCACCGTCCCGCCGCCGTCGGCGAGCCAGGGGCGACGCCAAGAGTTGCTCCAACTGCCGTTCCTGAAGTCCGCCGTCAGTGTGCTGGGGGCGCAACTGATGAAGGCCGAGGACGGGTTCGACCCGCTGGCCGAACCGATCGCCCTGCCCACGGCGGCGGCGGGCGCGGACGACGACGACGACGAGGACGACACCCCGGACCCCCCACCCCCGCCCGACCCCGATTGAGAGCGCACCATGTTCAGCGAAATCGGCGCGATGATGAAACTGCTCGGCAACAAGGGGCAGATCGCCGAGGAGATGCAGAAGTTCCAGGCGTCGGTCGGGCAGATCACCGCCGAGGCGAACGCCGGCGGCGGCATGGTCACGGTGAAGGTGAACGGGCGGATGGAAGTCCTGAGCTGCACCATCGCTGAGGACGCCATGAAGTTGAACGACCGCGAGATGCTGGAAGACCTGATGGTCGCCGCCACCAACCAGGCGCTGGGCAAGGTCCGCGAGCAACTCGCCGCCGAGAGCGCGAAGATGGCCTCTGTCATGGGCCTGCCGCCGGGGATGCTTGGCGGCGGCGGCCTGCCTGGGATGGGGTAAGTAGGTCCGCCCCGCCGGGGCGGACTGTCCGGCTCGGCGGCCTGCCTGGGATGGGTAAGTAGGTCCGGCCCCGCCGGGGCGGACTGTCCGGCTCGGCGGCCTGCCTGGGATGGGTAAGTAGGTCCGCCCCGCCGGGGCGGACTGTCCGGCTCGGCGAGCCGGACCTACTCGAACACGGTAAGGACACCTCCGTGAGCGTCGTCGAAACTCTCCTGACCGAATTCGCCAAGCTGCCCGGCATCGGCCCGAAGAGCGCCGAGCGGATCGTCCATTTCCTGCTCAACGGGCAGCGGAAGACGGCCGTGACGCTGGCCGACGCCCTGCAACAGGTGGTGGCGCGGGTGCGGGCCTGCTCCCGCTGCTTCCACCAGACCGAAGGCGAGGTGTGTGGCATTTGCTCCGACCCCCGTCGCGATCCTGGCGTGATCTGCGCCGTCGAAACGCCCCGCGACGTGGCCCTCTTCGAGCGCACCGGCAGCTACAAGGGGCTGTACCACGTCCTCGGCGGGCGGTTGGCCCCGCTGGACGGCGTCGGGCCGGACCAGTTGACCTTCAACCAGTTGGTGCGACGGGTGAAGGATGGCAGCGTCCGCGAGGTCATCTTGGCCACCAGCCCGACCCTGGAAGGGGACGGGACCGCGCTGTTCGCTTCGAACTTATTGAGCGGAACCGGGGTGTCAGTCTCGAAGTTGGCACGCGGCTTGCCTAGCGGATCGTCTCTGGAATTGGCGAACACGCAAATGCTCGCAGACGCTCTCGACGGACGACGGGCGGTGTGAACTGGTGAACCGTAAATCGAAGAGGAACGCGGAGGACGCGGATCAAAGCCGGGATGAAGAGGATCCTAAAGAAAATCTTGGTTGGATCCGGCTTCGATCCGCGTCCACCGCGTTCCGGTTGATTGAAAGTTGTTCCCCACGGAGACCATCGGGATGAGCAGCCTCGGCATGGGCATGAACACGTCGCAGCGCATGGGCCAAGACCAGGTTCTGTCGCCGCGCATGATGATGTCCATGAAGGTGTTGCTCATGCCGCTCACCGAGCTGCTCGAGCGGGTCGAGACCGAGCTTCAGGAGAACCCGTTCCTCGAACAGCGGGACGCCAAGCCGGACGAGCCGACGGCGGACGCGGCGGAAGTCGATTTCAACCCGGACGGGGTCCTCAAGCACGACGACGCCGGGGAGAACGAGTACGCCCGCCTGGACGAGATCAACAAGGACTGGCAGGACCACTTCGACGCCGAGAACCGCCCCAGCCGCGCGGCCCTGGAAGAGGCGTCCGACCGCAAGCAAGAGGTGATGCAGAACATCCCCGTGGCCGAGGAGTCGCTGCAAGACCACCTCGTCGATCAGCTCGGCTACCTGGGCCTGGAGCCGGACGAGTTCGCCCTGGCCGAGTACGTCATCTCGCATTTGGACGACAACGGCTACCTCATCCGGCACGACCCGGACAGCAAGCGGATGACCCCGATCACCGCGACCGAGTTGGCCGTCGCCTACACCCTCCGCGCGGTCGCCCCGGACGAGATCGAGGCGGCCATCGAGACGGTGCAAGCCCTCGACCCGCCCGGCGTCGGTGCCCGCGACACCCGCGAGTGCTTGCTGTTGCAAGTGACGGCCGAGACGCCGCACGCGGACCTGGTGCGGTCCCTCATCACGAGCCACCTCGAAGACGTGGCGCTGAACCGCCTGCCGGTCATCCAGAAGCGGATCGGGTGCGACTACGAGACGCTCGGCGAGGCCATCGACGCGCTGCGGCACCTGAACCCGAAGCCGGGCAGCCAGTTCTCGTTCGAGACGACGCAGTTCGTGGTCCCGGACGTGGTGGTCGAGCGGACCGACGACGGCGACTTCGCCATCCGCCTGACCGACGACTGGCTGCCCACGGTGTACGTCAGCAAGCGGTATCAGGGGGTGGTGAAGGACCGCGAGCAGCCCAAGCCGGTGCGGGTCAAACTCCGCGAGCAGTTGCAGTCGGCGAAGTGGCTCCTCACGGCCATCGAGCAGCGGCGGAACACCCTCATCAAAGTGACGAAGGCCATCATCGAGCATCAGCGGGCGTTCCTGGACCGGGGGCCGGACTACATCCAGCCGCTGAAGATGGAGCAGATCGCGGACATCGTCGGCGTCCACGTCACCACCGTCAGTCGGGCCGTCGATGACAAGTGGGTGCAGACGCCGCGGGGCCTGTTCCCGCTGCGGCGGTTCTTCGGCGGTGGCCGGCAGAACACCCTCACCGGCGTGGACGTGGCGTGGGAAACGGTCAAGCAGAAGCTGCTGGAGATCATCGGCGACGAGGACAAGAAGTCGCCGCTGTCGGACGAGGACATCGTCGAGAAGTTCCAGGCGGCCGGGCTGAAGGTGGCCCGCCGGACGGTGACGAAGTACCGCGAGGCGCTGAAGATCCCGTCCTCCCGCCAGCGCCGCGACTGGACGACGGTGTAGCCGGTCACGTCCGGCCGAACGGCGTGTCCAGTTGTTGGCGGCCTGTCGTAGGCCAACCACCTTCATGCAAATGAACGGGCGTCGGGCCTCGTTCCCCTCCGGGGAACTTCGACCGCGACCGACCACCCTCGCACGTCACGTCCGGCCGAACGGCGTGTC
>JBBRUO010000298.1:0-7406 GCA_038247725.1 Gemmatales bacterium | reverse complement strand
GCCGGATCGCATCGCCGGAGCCATCAGCCGGGCGAAGAACGCCTTGCAGACGCCGAAGCAGTTCGAGGCGACGGCGCACGACTTCTTCGCGCAAACGGTGGCGAAGGTGTATTACGGCTACGAGAAACGGTTGCGGGCGGCGAACGGCATGGACTTCGATGACCTGTTATATTTACCCGCGCTGGCGCTCAAGCTGAACGAGGAACTGCGGGCCGAACTGGACGCGCGGTTCAAGTATGTGCTGATTGATGAATACCAAGACACCAACATGGCGCAATACGAGATCGCCAAGCGGTTGAGTCTTCACTATCCGAACCTGTGCGTCGTCGGAGACCCGGACCAATCGATTTACAAATGGCGCGGCTCGGACATTCGCAACATCCTGGACTTCGAGCGGGACTTCCCGGCGGCGCGGGTCATCACGTTACAACAGAACTACCGTAGCACGAAGGCGATTCTGCACGCGGCGAGTGTGGTCATCGACCACAACAAGCAGCGGAAGAAGAAAGTCCTCGTCACCGACAACCCGCAAGGCGAGACGGTGAAGGTGCTCACGTTCGATAACGGGCTGGATGAGGCCGAGGGCGTGGTCGTCCGCATCAAACAGGCGGTGACGGACGGCCAGTGCAAGTACCGCGATTGCGCCATCTTCCTGCGCATCAACGCGCTGTCGAGGACGTTGGAATCGGCGTTCGTCAAGCACGGGGTGCCGTTCCAGATCGTCAAGGGGCTGGCGTTCTTCGACCGCAAGGAGAACAAGGACATCCTCGCGTACCTGCGGCTGCTGGTGAACCCGTCCGACACCGTCAGCTTCCTGCGGGTGGTGAACGAGCCGGCCCGAGGTGTCGGCAAGGTGTCGCTGGAGAAGTTGGTCAACTTCGCCAACGACAACGAGCTGACACTGGCCGCCGCCGGCAACCAACTGCACCGTATTCCGGAAATCAAGGGCAAGGCCGCCACCGGGCTGAAGAACTTCTTCGCCATCCTCAACGAGTTGCGCGGCAAGCTCGACTTGCCGCCGCACGAGATCATCGGGCACGTCCTCGACCTGACTGGCTATCGCAAGATGCTGAAGGAGACCGGCGACGAGGACGACGCGGAACGGCTCGCCAACATCGAGGAAGTCATCACCGCCGCGAAGCAGTTTCACGACGAAGATAATACCCGTACGCTCGGCGACTTCCTTGAGCAGGTGGCGCTGGCCAGCGACGTGGACAGTATGAACGAGTCGGATTGCGTGTCGGTCATGACCTTCCACGCGGCGAAGGGGTTGGAGTTCCCGGTTGTATACATGCTGGCGTGCGAGCAGGGGTTGCTGCCGCACGAGCGCAGCCTGGGCAAGGATGAGGACGTGGAAGAGGAACGCCGCCTGTGCTTCGTCGGCATGACGCGGGCGATGAAGCAGTTGCATCTGTGCCACGCGCGGATGCGGGAGTTCCGCGGACAAACGCTTTACGCCGTACCGAGCATGTTCCTGGACGAGCTGCCGGCGGACGTGGAGCGGCTCGACCTGTCGGCCAGCCGGGCGCAGTACGGCACCGCCACGGACCACTGGCGGGCGAGCGTCGGCCCGGCCGCCGCCAGCGCCGGCTACCCGACCCGCAGCGGCCGGCCGAGTCTGCCGCCGATCAAGCCGACCGTCAGCCAGGAGCCGAACACCGGGTACGCCGTCGGGCAGGTGGTGCAGCACGACGAGTACGGCATCGGCCAGATCACCGACGTGAGCGGGTTCGGGGCACTTCGGCGGATCAAGATCCGCTTCCCGTCCGCCGGCGAGAAGACGTTCGTCGCCGATAAGGTGAAACTGAAGGTGGTCACACGGAAGTAAGAGCGACCGCCTTCGCCCGGCATTTTCCGCCACTTGCCCTGTGCGCGGGGGCGGCGCGGCCCTAAAATGCCGGGACCGTTTTTCCGGCGTTTGACGGTCGTGCGACCGCCCGCCGGGTGTCCGATTTCCCCCAACCCCCGCGCGTCTCCGGCCCGCACTTGCCGGCAACCCGCACCCCGCACAAGGCGTCCCTACCTCCTCATGGTTAACCGCAACCTCCTCCGTCAGTACAGCCGCGAAGAAGATGAAGACATCCTGAACCAGGACGGCATCGACCTCCACGACATCTCCCAGTGGCTGCCCGCCGAAGAACAGCTGTACGAGAGCAACAAGATCGTCCAGGGCAAGGTGCTGGAGATCCGCGGCGACGCCGTCGTCATCGACATCGGGTACAAGTCCGAAGGGCTGATCGGCCTGGACGAGTGGCGGGACGAGGGCGGCATCGCCACCGCGCCCAAGGTGGGCGACTCGGTCGAGGTGCTGCTGGAGACGCTGGAAGGGGAAGACGGCACCATTCTGCTGAGCTACCGCAAGGCGAAGCGGCAGAAGGAGTGGGAGGCGATCCTCGCCAAGCACAAGGAAGGGGACGTGGTGGCCGGGCAGGTGCTCAAGAAGATCAAGGGCGGGCTGCTGGTGAACATCGGGGTGAACGTGTTCCTGCCGGCGTCCCAGGTGGACATCCGCCGGCCGCAGAACATCGACGAGTACCTCGGCCAGACCATCGAGTGCCTGATCCTGAAGATCGACGAGCAGCGGCGGAACATCGTCGTCAGCCGCCGCAAGCTGATCGAGATCCGCCGCGAGGGCCAGCGGGCCAAGCTGATGTCCGAGTTGGACGTCGGTCAGGTCCGTAAGGGCATCGTCAAGAACATCGCCGACTTCGGCGCGTTCGTGGACCTGGGCGGCATCGACGGCCTGCTGCACATCACCGACATGGGCTGGCACCGCGTCACCAACCCGCACGACGTGGTCCGCATCAACCAGGAACTCGAAGTCTACATCCTGAACATCGACCGCGAGAAGAACAAGATCGCGCTGTCGCTGAAGCACAAGTCGGAAAGCCCGTGGAAGAACATCGAGGCCAAGTACCCGGTGGCCAGCAAGCACCAGGGCGAGGTGGTCAACATCATGCCCTACGGGGCGTTCGTGAAGCTGGAGCCGGGCATCGAGGGCCTCGTCCACATCTCCGAGATGTCGTGGACGAAGCGGATCAGCAACCCGCAAGAGGTGGTGCAGATCGGCGACAAGGTCGAGGTCCAGGTGCTGGCCATCAACCACGACAAGAAGGAAATTTCCCTCGGGATGAAGCAGTGCACCTCCAACCCGTGGGATGAGGTGGCCCGCAAGTACCCGCCGGGCACCCCGGTGTCGGGTGTGGTGCGGAACCTGACCAGCTACGGCGCGTTCATCGAGATCGAGGAAGGGATCGACGGCCTGCTGCACGTGTCCGACATGAGCTGGGTGCGGAAGGTGTCCAACCCGTCGGAAGTGGTACAGAAGGGCCAGAAGGTCACCTGCGTCGTCTTGAACGTGGACCAGGAGCGGAAGCGAGTCGCCCTCGGCCTCAAGCAGATGGGCAGCGACCCGTGGGAAGGGGACATCCCCGGCCGCTTCAACCCCGGCCAGAAGGTCCGCGGCAAGGTCACCAAGCTCACCAACTTCGGCGTCTTCGTCGAACTCGAACCCGGCCTGGAAGGGCTGCTCCACATCTCGGAGCTGTCCGACAACCCGGTCGAGTCCCCGGAGGACGTGGTGAAGGTCGGCGACGAGGTGGACGTGAAGGTGCTGCGGGTGGACCAGAAGGACCGCAAGATCGGCCTGTCCATGCGGAACGTGGACGACCCGACCGTGCCGGACATCATCCCCGAGATGCCCGACTACGAGAACATGGAAGCGGCCGCCGCCGGCGAGGTGGTGACCGCCGACCCGAAGAAGGGCGGCAAGGGCAAGAGCGACCGCGACCGCACCGACCTGCGGGGCGGCACCGGCGGCGGCGGGCCGCTCTTCCAACTGCCCGGTCAGGGCGAAGAGGAAGAAGCGAAGTGACGACGGCGACGAACTGACGACGACGCGGGGGAGCCAATCGGCTCCCCCGCTTTCATTCCCACGCGCGACGGCGACACGGCGACACTCACGCCATCATCAGCCGGGCCAGGTTGAAGAACACGATGAGCGCGGCCATGTCGGCGGCGGCCAGCGCGATCGGGCCGGAGGCGATGGACGGGTCGCGCTTCAGCAGCTTCAGCACCACCGGCAGCGACAACCCGACGGCGGCGGCCACCGTCACCCCGCCGGCCATGCCCAGGAACAGGCTCAGCCCCACCCACAGCGTCCCCATCCAGCCGACGGCGATGACGCCCACGATCAGCCCGCAGCCGAGGCCGAGCAGCAGCCCGACCACCGCCTCGCGGCCGGCCGCCTTCGGCAACAGGCCCCACGTCGGGCGGGTGCCGTGCAGCAGTTGCAGGGCCAGCGTGACCGATTGAATGGCCACGCTCTCGGCCACCGCCAGCACCACCGGGATGAACGGCGTGACGATCGCCAGCGTGGACACGTCGGAGTAGATGTCGGTGAGCACGCCGGCGAGGAGCCCGCCGGCGACGTTGCACAGCAGCCACGGGAACCGCCGCCGGAACGCCGGGCCGACCGACTTCTGCTCGGCGGCGGTCAGGTGGACGCCGATCAGTTGGAACAGGTCGTCGCGGGTGGTGTCGGGTTCGTCTTCGCCGGTGTCCGCCAGTTCGCCGGTGTACAACTCCACGTCTACCAGGCCGACGAGACGGCGGTGCTCGTCCACGACGGGGAAGGCGAGCAACTTGTGCAGGGTGAAGAACTCGCAGGCGTCCAACACGGTGGCCGTATGCGGGACTCCGATGACCCTCTTCACCATCACCTTGTCGATGACGGCGTCCGGCGGGGAGAGCAGTAGCCGGCGAGTCGGGACGACGCCCTTCAGCCGGTCGTTCGCGTCCACGACGTAGAAGTAGATGATTCGGCCGCCGGGCGGGGAGGCGCGGACGGCGGCCAGCGCTTCGGCCACCGTCTGCCCGCTGCGGAGGCGGGTCGGGTCCGTCCGCATGTGGGTGGTGATGGGGTCGTTGAGGATCGAGCCGACGCGGTCGGGCATGGCGCACTCGTGACGGGTGGCGGCTAACGACCGATGACACGCAACACTCGCACGAGCCGTTCGGCGTCCGCCACTTGGTAGTAGGCGACGAGAGGGAGGTCGATGAGGACGCGATAGCCGTCGGCGCGGGATTCGCCGACGCCGTTCGGGGCGGTGCCGAGGAGTTGATCGATCCGGTCGGCGGCGGCGGTGACGGCCGCTTGTCGCACCGACGCGATCCAGATCGCCGCGAGCTGGTCTTCGGCGGACGGCACCCAGATGACGGTGTAGTTCATTGGCCGCACAACCGCTTGCGGATGTCGGCCCAACTCCGGCCGCCGACTTCCGCAGCCGCCGCATCGAGTTCGGCCGTGGACACCTCCACTTTCGCCCGTGCGTACTGCTCGGCGAGTGTCTCCGGCACAATCGTGACCATGACCCGCGTCGGGCGGGTCACGGGAATCGGTTCGAGGAGCCGAATCGTTCCCGTCGGGTCAAGGATTGCTTCCGCTGCTTGCGTCATTGGACAACCTCGCGTTCGGGATGCTGGAATTGTACCAGCCGGAGGGGTCGGTTCCACCGGCCAAGGCGTACACTGATCGGATAACCCCGGAGTGTATCCCGATGACCGTTTCCTGGCGCGGCGTGTTCCCCGCCGCCTGCACCCAGTTCAAGCCCGACCTCTCGCTGGACATCCCGGCCACCCTGAAGCATGTGGACGCCATGCTCGCGGCCGGGGTTCACGGCATGGTGATGATGGGCAGCGTCGGCGAGAACACCACCCTCGAATTCGACGAGAAGCGCGACCTGCTGAAGGCCACCGTCGCCCACCTCGGCAAGACGGTGCCGGTACTGGTCGGGGTGGCGGAGTATACGACGGCGCAGGCGTGCCGGTGGGCGGCCGAGGCGCAGAAACTCGGGGCCGACGGGCTGATGGTGCTGCCGCCGATGGTGTACAAGGGGGACGACCGCGAGACGGCGGCGCACTTCCGCGGCGTGGCGCGGGCCACCGACCTGCCCATCATGGTTTACAACAACCCGCCGGCGTACAAGGCGGACATCACCCCGGAGATGTTCGCGGAGTTGGCCGACGAGCCGAAGTTCGCGTGCATCAAGGAGAGCAGCGACAACCCCCGGCGGATCACCGACATCATCAACCTGACGAAGGACCGGTACGTCATCTTCGCCGGGGTGGACGACCTGTTCATCGAGTGCGTGATGCTCGGCGCGGTCGGGTGGGTGAGCGGTCTGGTGAACGCCTTCCCCGCCGAGAACCGGCTGATCTGGGATTTGGTGCAAGAAGGGAACTGGCAGCGGGCGGTCGAGGTGTACCGCTGGTACACGCCGCTACTGCACCTGGACACGCACCCGAAACTGGTGCAGTACATCAAGCTGGCCAGCGCCGAGTGCGGGTACGGGAGTGAGTTGACCCGCCCGCCCCGACTCCCGGTGGTCGGCGACGAACGGGATCATGTGCTGTCGCTGGTTCGCAAAGCGAAGGCGAGCCGGCCGACGAAGTGACGAATCTCGGTGTTCAGTCGAGCCGCCCCATTAATGGGGCGGCTCGACTGTTCGCCGTCAGCGACCGTCGCCGCCGGGGCCGCGACCGTCGCGACCGCCACCGGGGCCGAAGCCACCGCGACCGCCACCCTGACCGCCGGGCCTGCGGTTCATTTGGTTGCGGAGTTCTTCGATCATCCGCTCCAGCCGTTCCATCCGCTGTTCCATGTTGCCGGCGGATTTCGGCTGGTCGGGCTTGCGATCCGGCTCCGTGGGGCGATTCATCTTCTGCATCAGCGCCCGGAACGTCGCCTGCTCATCCTTCGTCAGTTTGTCGAATCCCGGCGGGGTGCCCGGCCCGCGCTCGCCCATACCGCCGCCCATCATCCCGCGACCCATCATCCCGCCCATCCCACCGGGGCCGCCCGGTCCCATCGGGCCGAAGCCGCCGGGGCCACCGAATCCGCCGCCGCCCATCGGGCCGCGCGGCTGTTCCGGCTTCTTGTCGCCCTGGCCCTTGCGGGGTTCCTCGACGCGGATCTCGATCCGCCGCTCTTCCTTCTTCACTTCCGGCTTCTTGTCGCCGTCCTTCTTGCCTTTCTGCTCGTCCTTGTCGTCGTCCTCGTTGTCGCCCTTCTTCTTGTCACTGGCCTTCTTCTCACCTTTCTCGCCGTCCTTCTTGCCTTTCTGCTCGTCCTTGTCGTCGTCATCCTTCTCTTCCTTCTTCCCGCCTTCTTGGCTGGCGGCGGCCTTCAACTTCGCTTCCAGCGCCTTCACCTTCGCGCGGAGTTCGTTCAGCTCGGCGTCGGGCCGCGGTTGGCCGGGGCGGCCGAACGGCGGTTGCGCCAGGGCCGGCACGGCGAGTGCCAGCACCACGGCGACGGAAAGACTTCGCATGGGAGAGTCCTCGGAGAGGGTGTTGCCGCACGCGACATGCGGCAACTCATAAACTACCCGGCCGGCGATGATATG
>JBBRUO010000297.1:0-7410 GCA_038247725.1 Gemmatales bacterium | reverse complement strand
GGTCGGCCCCGGCTACACCGGCCCAGCCGTGGCGAAGGGTCTGGTCGTCCTGATGGACCGCGTCAGCCCGACCGCCGCGCCGGAGAACCCGCTCAAGCGGGCCAACTCCGACGGCACCGAGCGGGTGATCGCCCTCAACGCGAAGACCGGCAAGGGGAAGTGGGACCACGAGTACGGCTGCGAGTACAAGAACGTCCGCGACAACGCCGGCCCGCGGACGACGCCGGTGATCGACGGCGACCGTGTCTACACCCTCGGCACGATGGGCGACCTGCGGTGTCTGACACTCGCGGACGGGAAGCCCGTCGTGATGCGGCCGGCGGTGACCATCGCCACGCCGAAGGTGGTCGGCGACCGCGTGTTCATCTCGAATTACTACCACGGGGCGATCGCGCTGACGCTCGGCGAGGAGAAGCCGACGGCCGACGTGTTGTGGCGGGCGAAGAACAACTACCCGAAGAAGCCGGACACGCTGAACACGGTGATGTCTTCCTTGCTCGCGCACGACGGGCACATTGACGGGCTGTGCATGAACGGCGAGATGAAGTGCCTGAAGGGGGCCACCGGCGAGGTGGTGTGGACGGATCAGACGCTCCTCGGCGGGAAGAGCGCGACGTTCGGGTCCACCTCGTGGGTGCAGAACGGTGACACGGTGTACCGCCTGACTGATACCGGCGACCAGTGCGTGCTGAAGTTGTCGCCGAAGGGCGACCAGGATACCGCCCGCACCCATCTGATCGACCCGACGGCCGCCGCCGGCGGGCGGAAGGTGACGTGGGCGCACCCGGCGTTCGCCGACCAGCACCTGTTCACCCGCAACGGCAAGGAACTGATCTGCGTGTCGCTGGCGAAGGAGTGACGGCCGATCCCCGGTGGGTGATGGCGCTCGCCGGGGGTTGTGGCCGCAGCGGCTCGGGGGATACAATGACGACTCACTTAGAAGGTGTCGCCATGTCCGCAGTCCTCGAGTCGCCCCCGCCGACCCAGAAGCGGCTCACCCCCGTCGAGTACGTGGCCACTGCCGTTGGAGGACCAGGAAGACATCCTGATCCATCTGGTGAAACTGCTGCGGAAGGAGAACGAGGGGGCGGTGGTGATCCCGCTCGACACGGCGGACGAGCACCTCGGCTACTTCCTCACCCAGGAAGGGATGCAGGCGTACTTCGACGCCTACGGCCCGAAACTGACGGACGAGCAGAACGCCGAACTCCAGCGGCGAATCGGGAATCCAGACCAGTCGAAGTGGCTCACGATTGAGGAGATGCTGGCGGTGCTGGACGCGGAGGATTCGCCCCCGCCTCCCACACCCGGATGAGCCGCTGGCTGCCGAAGTATCGCCCCGAGTCTTCGATGGTGTAGGCCAGCCAGATCCCGCCCGTCAGTTCGCACCAGTATCTCGGCGGCGTCCGTGTGGCGTACGAGCCGCTGGCGGAATTCGTCGAGGTAGACCGAGGCGAGTGCCCGCCGCGTGTCCGGATCGGGAGAGAGCGACCGCCGCCAAGCCGTGAGTGTCGGCCCCAGCGCGACTTCCATTTTGACGACCACCCGCATGGCAACTCCTCCGGCGGCGCGAACCTTCGGCTAGGATACCCCGCATGGACGATCTCGACGACCGCGAGGCGTTCCTCCGCGGCATCTTCGCCGACCCGGACAACGACCTCCCCCGCCTCGTGTTCGCCGACTGGCTGGACGAGCGCGGGGAAGCCGCGTGGGCCGAACTCATCCGCGTCCAATGCGAACTGTACAGACTGTGCAGGATGCAGGACGACGGCCCGGCGCTCCTTGCCAGTGAAACGCTGTCGCTCGTGGTGCGGCAGGCTTCGCTCCTTGCAACCGTGTTCCCGGCGGAAGAGCGCCGGCCGTCCAAATACCACCGCGGCTTTCCGCCCCTCGATCGCGGGATACTCGTCCCCGCCGATCTGCTCGGCGACCCGACCGAGTTCCGCCGCTTCGCCATCCGGGAACGGCCGGAGTGGTACGGCTGCGACCAGATGAAGGTGTCTGGCGGGCGGATCGTCGGCGGCAAACCGATCGGGACCATCCTGACCAGCCCGGTGACGGAGAAGGTGAGCCGCCTGGACCTGAGCGGGGCGGTGGTGGCGGTCGGTGAGGCGGTGGAGGCGGCGGACGATTCCACCTTCGGGTTGCTCCGGGACTACGAATACCGCCCGGTGGTGACGGTCCAGGCCGTTCAGGCGCTCGTGGAGACGCGGGAGGCCCGCCGCCTGGTCAGCCTGGACCTCCGCAACAACGACCTCGACAACGACGCCGCGCGGGCCATCGTCCACTCGCAAAACCTGATCCGCCTGACCTCCCTCCAGTTGTTCGACGGCAACCAACTCCGCGGCCGCACCTGGCAGCAGTTGCTCGAACGGTTCGGCCCCGACGTGCTGCAATGACCGACCGCCAAGCCTTCCTGAACGCGATCATCGACCGCCCGGATGACGACCTGCTCCGGCTGGTGTTCGCCGACTATTTGGAAGAGAACGGCGACGCCGACCGCGCCGAGTTCATCCGCCTGCAAGTCGAACACGCGGCCAGCCAACCGGACTCCGACGGGTGGATGGTCCGCGAGTCGCGCCTCCGCGAGTTGCTCCGCGTACACGATTGGCGAATCCCCGACCTGCGCGGCAAGCAAGACTTCCGCCGCGGTTTCGTGGAGGCGGTGAGTACCACCGCCGAGCGGCTGATCGCCCTGCCGGACGAGGCGTTCGACTCCACCCCCGTGCGTGAGTTGCGGGTGTGGATGGCCCGCGATCACCTGGAAGACGTGGCCGATCTGCCGTGGATGCGGCGGGCCGAAACGCTGGACCTGCGCAACAGCGACCTGGGCATCCACGACCGCATGCTGGTCTTCTTCAGTGTCGTCCGGCTGGACCGCCTCCGGGCGCTCGGCATGCGGTACAACGTCCTCTGGGCGGACAACCTGACGACGTTCTTCCGGAGTTGGACGGACTTCCGCCAACTGGAAGCCCTGGACCTGTCCGGCAACCCGCTCGGCGACGACGGGATGCGCGTGCTGACGGGCCAACCGCTGCACAACCTGCGGGAGCTGACGTTCCGCACCGAAGACCTTCAGTACGCCGACTGCCTGCACGCGGACGGCATGGTCGCGCTGGCGAACTCGCCGGGGCTGACCGGGTTGGAACGGCTCGACTTGCGCGGGCACCACATCGGCGACGCCGGCTTCATGGACCTGATCGGTTCGCCCAACGCCGCCCGATTGCGCCTGCTGGACGTGGGGTTCAACGACATCGGCGACACCGGGGATTCGGCCGTGGAAGCGCTGCGGTCCTCGCCACACTTGGGCGACCTGCGCGTCCTCCGTCTGAACGGCAACGCCATCGACCGCCTGTGGGCCGACGCGCTGACCGCGTGGGACCGACTGCACCAGTTGGAAGAACTCGACCTGGGCCGTTGCGAGTTCGGCCCCGGCGCGCGGCGGGTGTTGGAGCAATCGCCCCACGTCGCGAAGATCAAATTCGACGAATAGGAGCAGCCATGCCGTTCGCCCTTCGAGTCGCCGCCGTCCTGACCCTTGTGGTTCCGCCGGCGTTCGCCGCCGACCCGCCGAAGCTGAAAGTCACCGTCGCCAAGACGGACCCGCCGGCGGCGGTGGCGAAGGCCGTTCGCGCGACCCTCGACCCGATGGCCGTGGTGGTGGCCGACGCCGGCGGCGACACCCGCCTGACACTCTGGTTCCGCGCGGACTTGCCGTCCGCCGCGACGGCCGAGCAGGTGGCGAACGGGTTGACGTATCAGGAACTGGGTGAGGGGGCACTCGTCGCGGTGGTGAAACTGCACCAGCCGTTCACCGACTTCCGCAAGCAGGACATCCCGGCCGGCGTGTATACGCTGCGGACGGCCGTGCAACCGGACATCGGCGACCACAAGGACACCGCCCCGCACCCGGACTTCGCCCTAATGGTGCCGGCCGAGAAGGACAATTCGCTGGACCCGGTGGAAATGAAGGACTTGATCCCGCTCAGCCGACAGGCGACGGACGCCGACCACCCGGCGGTGATGTTGCTGTTCCCGCACTACGGGAAGGAAGTCGAGCCGACGCTGGTGGCGAAGGACGGCGGGGTGTCGGTGGTGCGGCTCCGCCGGCCGGTGACGGCCGGGGACAAGACCACGACCGTCGGCTTCGGCCTCGTCGTCAGCGGCGTCAGCCCGACGAGGAAGTGATCCTTACTCCGCGCCGATGGCCAACTTGTTCGGGCCGACGGCGGTCAGGTTCCCGGCCGGGCGGAGGAAGGTGGCGGCGTCGTTCGGGTTCAGGCCGGCGAAGGCGAAAGCCGGGACGGTGAAGGCATTCACCGGGATCGCCCCTTCCTGGCTGGCCGCGTCCCGGCCGTTCTCGGTCGCCTTCAGTCCGGGCGACGGCGGGCCGACAACGAGGGCGGTGGTGTCCGCGAAGAAGTTGCGGGAGACGGTCAATTCCTGCTTGCCGCCGGTCAGCGGGGCGTCCAGTTTAATCCCCGCCTCGCGGACGCCGTGGAAGGTGTTCCGCTCGATACTCACCTGAACCGCCTCGGACGTCGGCACCCATTTCACCCCGACCGCGACGTTGGACAGGCGATTGTCGCGGAAGGCGATGTCCACGGCCGCGCCGTCCAGCCGGAGCGCCGTTTCGACCCCGTCGAAGCGGCACCCCTCGACGACGATGTTCTTGTTGGCGATCCCCACGCCGGTGTCGAGGGCGACCGCCGTGGGCGCGGTGGTGACGCGGCAGTCGGTCAGTCGCAGGGCCTTCGCCGTCGCCTCGATCTTGTACAGGCGGAAGCCGTTCGCCTTCGCGTTCTTCACCGTCACCCGGTCGAGCGTCGTCCCCTGGCAGAAACCGGAGACGTGAACCCCGGTCGCGTGCAGGCCGTTCACCTCGATGGTCAATCCTTCGACAGTCACGCCTTCCGCGCTGCGGAGGTCGAGAACCCCCTGAGCGGGGGTGGCACCGTCCGGCTTGTAGCTCCAGACGACCGACCCGGCCGCGTTCCCGGCCGCGATGCGGATGCCTTTCGCCGACTGCGGGACGATCACTGCCGGCCCCTCGAACCGGTCATCCAACAGGACGACGGTGTCGCCGGGGCGGGCCGACTTCACCGCCTCGGCGAGGGTCGTCTTCGTGGTCGCGGCGTTCGGCCCGGTGCCGCCGACGGAGACGTACCAGTTGATCGCGTCGGCGGTCTGGGGCGGCGTCGTCCCCGGCCCGGTGCCGCCCTTCTCCCACGGCTTGAGCACTAACAGCACGCCGGCGACAACTGCGAGCAGCGCGACGCCGATGGCGATGAACACCCACCCCTTGCCGCCGCGTTTCGGCGGCGGGGCGCGGAACGACGCTTTACTCTTGCGGCGGCGGGCGGACGGGGCGTCGGCCAGCGCGTCGTCGTCGTCGTCCGGGCGGTTGCGGCGGGTGTCCGTCTTGGCGTTGGCGAGGGTGTCCGGGCCGAACGACTCCCATCCGGTCTGGATGGGCGGCGGCGGGGCGAGGGCCGCCGGAGCGGCCGGCGCGGGGGTGTACGGCGGGGCCGTGTAGGCCGGCGGTTGGAACCGCGCGGAGGTTCCCCCGCCGGTGTTCAGCGGCGCGCCCGACCCGCCGCCCGACCGCTGTGTGCCGACGGCGGCGACCGAGAACCGCGGCATCTCCGCGAGCGGCGGCGGGCCGATGGGCGTTTGCACCCACGGGCCGAGCGCGGTCATCAGGTCGGCCGGCGTCTGGAACCGGTCGGCCGGGTTCTTCGCCATCATCTTGGCGATCAGGGCGGCGATCTCGACCGGCACGTCCGGGCGGTGGTCGCGGACGGCTCGCGGCTCCTTGGTCTGGTGCCACAGCAGTTTCTGCGCGATACTCCCCTCGGCGAACGGCGGCGACCCGGTGAGCATGTAGTAGAAGGTGCCGCCGAGGCCGTAGATGTCCGCCCGGATGTCCACCGTGGTGCTGTCCAGCGCCTGCTCCGGGGCCAGGTAGTCGGCCGTCCCCAGGACGGTCTCGTCGAACTTCTTGGTGAGCATGTCGTCCTCGTCCGGGTTGAAGAACCGGGCGAGGCCGAGGTCGAGGATCTTCACGACCCCGGCGCGGTCCACGAGGATGTTGGCCGGTTTGATGTCGCGGTGGATCAGCTCCATCTCGGCGGCGTGCTGGAGGCCGACGGCCGACCCGTAGATGTAATGGCAGGCCCGCAGCACGTCCATCGGCCCGTGCCGCTTCACCAGGTCGTGTAGGTTGGCCCCGTCCACGAACTCCATCACCAGGAAGTGCAGCCCGCCGTCCTCGTCGATGTCGTACGCGCGGACGATGTTCGGGTGATCGACGGCGGCGACCGCGCGGCCCTCCCGGTAGAACCGCTCCAGGGCGGCCGGCTCTCGCGCCTTGGCGGCCGGCAGCACCTTCACCGCCACCCGCCGCTTCATCAACTTGTGCTCGCACAGGAACACCTGCCCCATGCCGCCCACGCCGAGCTTCTCCAGCACCTTGTACTTGCCGATGAAGAACCGCTTCCACCTCCCTTGCAGCAGTTGCTCGGCCTGGAAGTGGGTCAGGATGCCGTCCCGAATCATCAGCCCGCTGAGCACCTCCGGGGTGGCCGGCGGGGGGTTCAGCTTGTCCAGGTACGCCCGCAGCCGCGGCTCCTCAACGACGCCGCTCTTCAGGATCACGTCGGTCAGTTCGTCGTTCGAGGCGGGGGCCGGCATGGCGATCTCCGGCGCGGCGGGGCGACCGCCGCGTGCGGGTACGGGACACGTCTGGATAACTATAGCTTACGCCGCCGATGGGAACCGACCGGCTGTCGAATCGGGGAGGGCCACCCGGCTGGGGCCGAACCCGGAGCGGCCGCCCACTCACTTCGCGACGGCGCACACGACCGCCCACGCCAGCAGCAGCGCGAGCAGGAACCCGCCGCCGCCGACGGCCAGCAGCAGCGGCCACAGCTTCTTCGGCCGGCGGTCGGCGTGGACCTTCCGCATTGGGGTAGTGGCCGCCGCGCGGCCGGTCTGCACCAGTGCCTGGTGCTGGCCGGACTGGGACGGGGTGGACCGCGTGGCGGACGTGCCGGCCCCCATCCGGGACAGCACCGCCGGGCAGTGCTCGGGCATCTCGGCGGCCGGCGGCAGGTCGATCGGCTGGTCCGTCCACGGCTTCAGCGCGGCGAGGACGTCTTCCGGCGTCTGATACCGGTCGTCCGGGTTCTTTCGCATCATCCGGTTCATCACGGCGAGCAACTTCGGCGGCACGTCCGGGCGGAAGGCCGTCACCGGCGTGGGGTCGCCCTTTTGCTGGCGCGCGAGCTTCTCGGCGATGCTGCCGTCGGGGAACGGGGACGACCCGGTGAGCAGGAAGTACAGCGTGCCGCCGAGGCCGTAGATGTCGGTGCGGACGTCCACCGCCTCGTTCATCGCCTGTTCGGGGGC
>JBBRUO010000296.1:0-7415 GCA_038247725.1 Gemmatales bacterium | reverse complement strand
CGGGTCGTCGCGTCAGGCCTGTCGATGCCGCACTCGCCGCGGGTCCATCGCGGCCGGTTGTGGCTGCTCGACTCCGGAACGGGGCGCTTCGGCAGCGTCGATCCGACGAGCGGCGTCTTCGAGCCCCTGACCTTCTGCCCCGGCTACCTGCGCGGCCTGGCGTTCGCCGGCGATTACGCGGTGATGGGGCTGTCCCGCCCGCGGCACGACCGGACCTTCGCCGGCCTTCCCCTCGACGACGCCCTGGCGGCGAAGGGGACCGAGCCGCGGTGCGGGTTGGAGGTCGTCGATCTGCGGACAGGCGATGCGGCTCACTGGGTGCGCATCGAGGGACTGGTGAGCGAACTGTACGATGTCGTGGCGTTGCCGGGTGTCACGCGACCCATGGCACTCGGCTTCAAGACGGACGACATTCAACGCCTCGTCACGATCAGCCCCCCAGACGTCCTCTGACTACAACCCGACGTCACGTGCAAGTGGTGGTGATCGCAGGGCTGTTCGGTGATTGCGCTTGGGGGAAGTGGGTCGGGTGGGTATCCGCTTCCCGTCACCACCGGAGGCCACCGATGCTCGCCCCGTCCCTGCTCGATCGTCTCGCCGAACTGACCGACCCGCGGGACCGCAAGGGGCGTCAGTACCCATCCCGTTCAGGGTGTGCCACTGGAAGTCGGCGGCGTAGGCGGCGGGTGTAGCAATTGATTTTGGCACGGGTGGTTTGGCACGGGAGTTCAGGCGGCGGTGGTGGCCCACGCCTCGTGCCACTCGGGCGAGTCCACCAGCGCCACCAGCTCCACCAGCGGGCCGACGTGCTCCGCTCGCCATCGCGCCCCCGTCCGCTTCAGCCGCCGGTTCACCAACTGCTTGATCGCCCCCTCCACCAGCCCGACCACGCCGACCGCCACCGCCGCCCACCCCAGCGGGCCGGGGCCGAAAATGGCCAGGTAGTCGGACACGCCGCCGACCAGTTCCCCGGCCGACGGCAGCGACCCGTCGTCGCCGACCGGCTGCCGCAGCGACCAGAACCACACCCAATCCTTCAGCCACCACAAGTTCGGCCCGGCCCCGACCACGAACACCGCGAGCAGGCCGAGGTGCCACGCCGGCCCGTGCCGGGGCGCGTGGACGACGTACTGCGCCGCGACGATGGGCAGCAGCCCGGCCCACGCGACCGGGTGAACGTACCAGCCGAGGACGGCGGACATTGCCATCATCACCCAGCCGGTGACGCCCGGATCGCCGATGTACCGAGCCAGCCCGCCGAGGAACACGAGCGCGGCGAGGCCGTACAGTAGGGCGTCTTGCTGACCGGCGACGAACGCCGCCTGCACCGGGGGCGACCACCAGACGAGGCACCCGCCGACGCCGGCGAGGGTGGCCGCCGCCGCCGGCAGACCGAACCCCCGCGCCGCCGCCGCGAACGCCAGCGGGGCCAGCAGCGCCGTCAGAAACAGTCCGAGTTTGTAGGCCGCCGGGTTCACCACGGAGCGGCCGAACAGGAACAGGACGAGTTCCGCCGGGCGGGAGCCGGAGTCGAACACCGGGGTCTTCGGGTAGCCGGCCTGAAAGTTCGGGTCGTAGCAGGTGGTGGCGGACCAGGCGCGGAAGGTGCCCGCGCCGAGGCCGCCGTGGTACAGGTGCAGCGGGTGGCGGCCGGCCGTGACGGGGCGGTCGTCGGCGAGCGCGGCCCACGGGCGGTCGGCGTCGAACAGCCGGCCGGCCAGCCCCGCCTGCCCGACGACGACGACGGCGATCGCGAGGAACCAGGCCGGCCGCTGGCGAAATCCGGCCGCATAAGTCCCGTCCATGGGCACCCACCGTGAGCGAATCGAACGACGGCGCGGATGCTACCCCCGATCGGCCGCTGAGGGCAAGGCGGAGTGCCGCACTCCCCGCTTCCCCGCCTCCCCGCCTCCCCGCTTTTCGCGTTGACCGGCCGCGACGGATGGGGTAAGGCCGTCCGCCCGCGGCCGGGTCGGCGCGGCTCGTCCTCACGAGGTCACGGATGCGCGTCCGGTCCCGGATCCTCCCGCTCCTCGCCGCCGCCACGAGTTCCCTGACCGGGTGCGTGAGCGGCTCGTGGGCGACCCACTCCGACGGCCCGCCGGTCGTCGCGCGGCCGGTGCCGACCGACTCCGTGCCGCCGGCCAAGACCACCCGCTTCGCGGACGTCTTGCGGGTTCCCGGTCAACAGGTGCCGCTGAACGGCCCGTGGCCGGTGGAGTCGGTGGTCGAAGTGACGCCTGTGACCCCGCCACCGGAAATCGCCCCCCCGATCTCGCCCCCCAATACGACCCCGACGCCGGACCCGCCGCTGGTGTCCGCCCTTCGCGAAATCCTGGCCGGCCGCTCCGGGGGCGAGTACCTGCGGCAACTCGATCCGGCCAGTTACGAACACTTGGCCCAACTGCTGCCGGCGGTGGCGCAACTGTCGCGGGTGCCGCCGGCGCAACTGGACCCGAAGGACGCGGCGGAAATCCTCCGGCAGTTCGACCCGACCCTGGCGGTGGTGGCCCGCCGCGCGCCGCTGCGGGTGGAGAGGGCGGTGTTCTGCCGGGACGTGAAGGGGTACGGCCGGTACGACCCGTTGCCCGACCGCATCGCGTTCCATCCCAATCAGATGTACATCCTGTACTTCGAGGTGGGGAACGTGCCGAACGAGCCGGACGGGCGGGCCGGGGCGGAGGGGTTTTCCACCCGGCTCACCTGCACGGTGCAGGTGAAGGACGACGCCGGGCGGACGGTGGAATTGACCGACCAGGGGAAACGCGACTCGAAGCCGCTCCTCCAGAACGACAAGGTGGATTTCAGCCGCAGCCCGGTGCGGGATTACTACGCGTACTTCTGGTTTTACGCGCCGTCCAAGGCGGGCCGGTACTCGGTGCGGATCGAGGTCCGCGACCCGGCCACCGCGCGGGAGGTCAGCACCACGCTGCCGTTCGAGGTGCGATAGCATACTTCCCCTGGCCCCGCCCGCCCGCCGCCCGTACACCACTCCCGCACGGTGAACCGCCGCGCCGCCGCCGGCGTACAGGGTGGCACGCGACCCCAGGCCGCCGCAACGGGTGCCCGAGATGTCCTTCCTCGAATCGCTCAACTTCTTCAAGTCGGACCTGCTGCTGGGCGGGCTGATCCTCGCCGCCGCGTTCGCCGTCCTGGCGGTGCCGCTGCTGCACGCGCTGGACCGCAAAGGGTTCGCGCGGACGCTCGCCGACCCCACCCGGCTGGGGTACGCGGTGCTGGTGTTCCTCGGCGTGGTGCTGGCGTTCGCCGCCTTCCTGGGGAACCGGGCCGGGTCGGCGAACATGCCGCTGTACGGCCGGTTCATCGGGGCCGGCCTGCACGTTCTGCTGCTCATCAACCTGTTCGTGTACGTGCCGATGCTGCTGACGTGGGTGATGCCCAAGGCCGGGGCGGTGGCCCTGGCGGCGTACCGCGAGGGGTGGCGGCAGCCGCTGTTCTGGCTGCTCACCTTGTTCGGCGTCGCCGCCACCTGGATCTCGGTGGTGCTGCCGTACTTCACGTTCGGCGACGACTTCAAGATGATGAAGCAGATCGGCTTCGACATCATCATGTTCGTGTCCCTCCTGTTCGGCGCGCTGGCGGCGAGTACCAGCATCGCCGAGGAGATCGAGGGGCGGACGGCGATCACGGTGATGAGCAAGCCGATCAACCGGCGGTCGTTCCTGATCGGCAAGTTCCTGGGCATCGTGATGGCGTGTGCGGCCATGTCGCTGGTGCTGCAGGTGAACCTGAACTTCGCCCTGGTGGTGGCCCCGGAGTTCGACCAGATCAACCTGGACCGGTCGTTCGACCCGATGCCGGAACAGGCGAAGGCGGGGACGGTGCCGGCGGTGCAGTCGGTGATGCCCAACGGCCCGGCCCGGCTGGCCGCCGAGGGCATCGGCAAGTGGGCCGGCGAGGTGTTCGCCCACTCGTTCGGCATCCTGCTGGGGTTCGGCCAAGTGATGATCCTGGTGGCCATCGCCACCGCCCTGGCCACCCGGTTGCCGTTCGTCGTCAACCTGGTGGTGGTGCTGTTCATTTACTTCTTCGGCCACCTCGCCCCCGTCATCGTGCGGGTGACGGACAAGGCCGGGGCCGACCGGACCACCGGGGAAGGGCTGATCCGCTTCCTCGCCAAGCTGTTCGACACGCTGCTGCCCAGCCTCGAGTTCTTCAACATGGGGCCGGCCATTATCCGCGACACCACCCTCGACCTGTGGGCGTTCATCGCCTACGTGGTCACGGTGTTCCTGTACTCGGTGCTGTACACGGTCATCGCGCTGATCGTCGGCCTGTTGCTGTTCGAGGACCGCGACCTGGCGTAACGGGCGGTGTCCTCCGCGAGGGCGGGAACCTCCCGCCCTCCCACTTTCGTTTCCCCCGCGCAAGTCCGCACTCCCCCCGCGTTACCCCATCGGGTGGGGGATGTGCCTCCCCTGCCCGTCCGCTGACCCGCCCTCGTCCGGGTCCGAAAGACTCGGGTGAGGGCGGTCACGATCGGTCGCCGACACTCCCCCCCTTCACGGCTCTAGCCGTTCGCGATATCCCGCCGCCCCGTCGGTCGCATGGCCCCCCAGCCACGCGACCGATGGGGCGGCGGCGCGTTCCCCGCGACCACCGGCGTCACCCGTCCCTACCATGATTGAGACGCCACACCCTCGCGCCCCCGGAGAATCACCATGACCCCGTTGCAATCCCTCGTCGCCACCGGCACCAAACTGTGGCTGGACTCTGTGGACCCCGACTTGATCGCCACGAACCGCGCCCTCGGGGCCACCGGCGCGACCTCCAACCCGATCATCATCACGGACCTGCTGAAGACCGGCCGGTTCGACACCGACATCAAAGCGCTGGCCGTCGCCGGGCACGACGACGAGGCCATCGCGTGGGCCATGACCGACAAGTTGGTGAAGGACGCGCAAGCGGTGTTCGCGCCGGTGTGGGCCGAGACGAAAGGGAACGACGGTTGGGTCAGCTTCGAGTTGGACCCACTGCTGGAAGACCCGGCGAACGGCCTGCAAGCTGCGGAGAAGGCCGGCAAGTACGTCGAACTGGGCAAGAAGTGGTCGGCCGGCCACACCAACCGGATGATCAAGGTGCCGGCCACCGACGGCGGCCTGCTCGCCCTGGAAGAACTCGTGGCGGCGGGCGTGGCGGTGAACGTCACACTCATCTTCAGCGAGCGGCAGTACCTCGCGGCGCGGGAGGCGTGCCATCGCGGGGCGCAGCGGCGATCCGACAAACAGAACGTGAAGACCGTCTACAGCATCTTCGTCAGCCGGCTGGACGTGTACACCGACAAGGCCGTACCGGACCTGTCGCCCTCCGCGCAGGGGCAGGTCGGCATCGTCAACGCCAAGAAGATCTGGAATTTGAACAAGGACTTCTGGGCCGGCAAGGGGTTCCCGCTGCAACAGGAGATGATCTTCGCCAGCACCGGCACGAAGAAGAAGGATGACCCGGCGTGGAAGTACGTGGAAGCGTTCGCCGGCAGCGACATCGAGACCAACCCGCCGGCCACGAACGCGGCGGTGGAGGCGAGCGGGCGGACGTTCACCGCGCACGTTCACGAAATGCCGCCGGCGGCGGTGGTGGCCGAAATCGAGGCCAAGGTGGACATGGCGAAGTTGGAGGAAGTGCTGATGGCCGAGGGCCTCACCAAGTTCGCCGACCCGCAGAAGGCGCTGCTCAAGCTGATCGCCGGCAAGCGGTGAGGATGACGAACACCTCGCAGGTGATTTTCTACCAGCCAACGCACCTTGTGGGTTTGAGCGGATGTGTCCTTTGTCCTCTCAAACCACTTCGGCTCGGAACTCCGGCTGTCGGCGGAAGCGGATGGCCGGAGAGCTTTGCAACGCAACTACCGTTTGAGGTGTGGAAGCGAGGGAGGCAAGGGTTAAGACCTCGTAGGAGTTGTAGAAGCTTTCGGTCTCAAACATCTGCGCGACGCCGTTGCAGTCTCGTAAAGTGAGTTCTCCGCAGGCCGACATGCCTGGCTCGAGAGATGCAATTGCGCCGCTGATTTGAGAATACAAGTCGGACTTGGTTACGGCCGAGAACCCTCTCTCGAATCGCCGCGAGCGGAGGAGATACCGCGATTGCGGCGCAGTCGGTTCGATCAGGTCCAGTTTCGTGGGGTGGTTAAAAATCAGTCCCACGACCGCGCTCGGACTGGCCTCTACCATCTTCCACATAGTTGACGTGATGCTGTTCCCATATGTGGCAGCCACGGATTTAACCAGCGCGATAGTCAGCCGACTGAGATCCCATCCCCTTCGTGAATTGGTCTTGGAGAAAGAGCAGTTCGCCTGCACCGTAATTCGCTTCGGCCTCAAGTTGTGCATGGCAGCTCGGAGAGAGGGAGAAGCGGTTATCACCGTGAACAAATGAATCATGCCAGGGGAGTAGGGAGTGAATGATTTCATGGGCCTCCGCCCAGCGCTGTTTGACGGGTGCCAAACTGCCGTCGATCAGTACGCGGCGTTGATCGGGAAGATAGACCGCCTTCAGTTGGCATTCGGTTGCCACGTCACGAAAGGGGGTGGCCGATTTCGCCACCGTTCGACCGCCGGCAAGTAGTTGCCGTTCCCACTCCTGCCAACGGGTACGGTCGATATCGGCCGGGTCGAAACTTCCTCGTTCGATCCCAAGGTGGGACAGGACACGTTCGGGATCGAGCGGAGGGCCGATGTTCCCGAAATCTGCAAGCACGCGTGCGATCCGCTGATCGATGTCCGTGGCAGTTGGGCGCTTTAGATACCGGTTGTTCACGGAGACTTCCTTGGTGTCACTTCGCCAGCGCGCGGACGTATTCATCGAGCGCGTCACGCTGGTCTTGGCTCAGTTCTTCGACAGGCGCGGAACGGGCGGCGAATCGAACCGAGGCGTCGTCCAGAACGGCGTCGTGCCGGGATACGAGTCCCGACAAGTGCATCAGCCCGATCTGTGGCAACGCCAAAGCCCTCGACAGGTTGTAGACCGTCCGGGGCTCCGGTCGGAAGTCTTCGCCAGCTTCGATGGCCACAATGTCTCGTGTGTCAACTTCCGCCTTCTCGGCAAGTTCGGAGACCGATAGCCGGAGGCGTCGCCTTTGAAGTTCCACCAGTCTTGCAAGCACCTTGCGCTCGACAGCTTCGCCAAGCGCCGGCGACTCGGCGAGGTGACTCGCGCGATACGACAAGCCACCGACGGACACGCAACCGTTGTCCTCGGCATTGGCCATCCCTCGGAGCCACTCAGGTGTAATTATGAACGGATTCATATTGTCGGTTTGGTTGGGGTTGGGTTGGTTTTCCCTCGGATGAATACTTCGGCGATCTGCTGGTTCATTTCCAGATAGGGCAAGTTGTAATACGCCGGGTCACTACCGCAGTTGATCATTCCGCAGCGGTTCATGTAGAAATCGACCGACT
>JBBRUO010000295.1:0-7434 GCA_038247725.1 Gemmatales bacterium | reverse complement strand
CTTCGCGGCGGAGGACTTTCGCCGACTTGTCCAAGAACACGGTATCCCGGCAGCCGAGTTGGAGGCGCTCATCCGACTCAGTTCGTCCGCCAGGGCGTTCGCCGGTGTGCCATCGCTCTCCGAGGTGCGCCAATCCCTCGCGACATCCGTGCTCGCTGACGCACGCGAGATCGCCGCCGAGTTTCTGAAATGGATTCGGGGACAACTGTTGGAATCGCTCCGTTCCCGTTCGCCGACGTTCCCGGATTTGGCGGACATCCCGGTTCGAGTGACCGTTCCGGCCTTCGCACCCGAAGCACAACTCGCGGACTTGCCCGGTTGCCGTGCGCTTGCCGACGCGCTCCAGCGAAGCGGTTGGAAGTTGCATCCCGAACGGCCGTTCATCTCCGAACCGCTCGCCAACGCCATTGGGGTTCTTACTCAGGGCCGGAACTCCATCGCGAAGCGCCGTCGCGACCCCGGACGCCACGACCTACCGCCGGAAAAGATCGACATGCCGACGATGTTCGGCAGCCGTAGCCCGATCGTCGTGACGGATAAAAACTCCAGCAAGTCCGGTGGTCCGTTCCCGGTCTACCGTGCATTCGTGATCGACCTTGGCGCGTTCACGGCGGACTTCGCCCTCGTCGAACTCAATCCCAATAACGGCGTCATTGGGGACATCGTGGAGGCATTGGCTGTACGTCTCCACTCCATTCCGCTCGGTGTGTTTGATCTCGACCGACGGATGAAGACGGTATTCACCGCGGAACAGCAGTCCTATATCTCCGCCAGTCTCACGCCGTTCGACTGGGAAGACATCCGCAAGAAGTTGTACTCGGATCGTGTCGCATTTCGTCTCGCCGATGGATCGTCCCTGGGTGGCGGGGCGCAGCGACCGGCCGTTGATGAGGAACTTCACAGATTCGGGACGGAACTCGCATTGGCGGCACGGATCTTCTTCGACGAACCCCTGCCGGAACAGTCCGCCGAGTTGATATTCACCGGCGGCGGGATGAACATCCCCGCCGTCCGCGAGCGTGTCCAGTCGGTGTTGGAGAATGCGGGCCACAAGTTCCAGAAAGTCCACTTCCCGACGGATGGGAAACCGACCACACCGGGCACGAAGACCCGGCCGGGGATGGTCCGCCTGTCCGATCAACTCGCCCGTGGCGGATCGGCAATCGGCGGGGCGAGCGTGTTCTTCGAGCCGGCGTTCCAACCGTCCTAACCAATCGTGCTGCTACTCCGTTGGCAATGCTCCAGAGCCTTTCCGCACTCGCTGGGTCGTCTTTCGTCGGGCGACAACCTCCGGCTCCTCAATGGGAACCGGCGGCAGGTCGGATCAGTTCCGCTTCTTGGTCTTGGCGGCGATCTGGTCGCGGAGTTTCGTCCGCTCCTCGTCGGGGAGGCCGACCACGGTCTTCTCGCACAGGGTGGCGGCCACCTCGTAGCGGGCGGTGGCCTTGGCGTTCTCGCCGAGGGCGGTGTAGGCCTCGGCCAGCCAGAAGTGCATGCGGGGGTCGGACGGGAAGCGGCGGACGGCGGTCTCGAAGATGTCCCGCATCTCCGTCAACTTCTCCTTGTTCGACTGCTTCGCGTACACGACGCCGATGGTGTCGAGGAACGCGGGGGACAGTCGCTCCGCCCCGATGGGCTTGCTGGCCCCCTCCCGCGTGCGGGCCTTCTCCACCAGCGCGAGTGCCTCGGCCGGTTGGTCCTTCTTGGTGGCCAGCACCCAGGCGAGGTTGTTGCCGGCGACGCCGTTGGTCGCGTCCTCGGCGACGATTCCTTTGTACACTTTCACCGCCGCGTCCCAATCCTCCTTGGCGATGGCCACTTCGCCCGCGATCATGCGGGTGGCGAGGTCACCGGGGGTCGCGGCGAGCGCGGCCTGGATGTGGGCGTCGGCCTCGTCGAACGCCTTCGCCTGCTTGAACGCGCTGGCGATCAGCCGGTGGGCGGCGGTGCGGGCGGCGGTGACCTGCTTCTCGACCGGGTTCTTGGGGTCGGCCGGGGCTTTCTCGGCCGCCTTCTTGGCCCGATCGGCCACCTTCTTGACCAGCGATTCCGCCTCCGACTTGGCGGCCGGTTTCGCGCCGGTGACGGAGTACTGGCGGATCAATTCCAGGACGGCGAGGTCGTTCTCCGGCTGCTTCTCGGACCACTTCACCGCCCACCGCGTCGCGTCCTCGGGCTTCCCCTGAGCGGTCGCCAGGCGGACCAGGTTGCCGTACCCCGTCGAGTCGGTCGGGAACAGGACGGTCATCTGCTCGTACACGGCGGCGGCCCCGGCCGGGTCGCCCATCCGCTCCTTGACGACGGCCTTCAACCGGAGCAGGGGGACGGAATCCTTCGGGACGGTCTCGAAGGCGGCGTCCAGATACTTTTGCGCTTCGGCCGGCTGCGGGACGGGATCGATCAGGTACAGTTCGGTCAGTTGAAGGAGCAGGTCGAGGTTGCCCTTGTCTTGGGCGAGCAGTCGCACCCCCTCCTGGCGGGCGAGGACCGGCTTGCCGGCGAACTGGTGGAACCGCATCCGGGTGAGGCCGGCGGCGAGGGGGGCGATCCCCGGCTTGCCCGGCCGCTCCAGCGACAGTTGCTCCCACTTGTTGACCGCCGCGTACATCGTCCGCTTCGCCGGCCACGTGTCGGTCGGGTCGCCGACCTCCTCGTTCTGGAGGGCGGCGAACGCGAACCCGGCGAACACGACCGGCTCGTCGGGGTGGTCGGCCACCAGTTTGCCGAGGTAGGCGGTGGCCGCCTTCAGGTCGTGATCGACGTAGGCGACGAAGGTCCGCTCCAGCAAGGCCCGCGCGGTCTGGCGGAGGGCGGTGTACTCGACCACCCCCAGCAACTCGGTCGTCGCCTCCTCGAACTTCTTGTCGGCCAACTTGGTGGCGGCTTCGTACACGCGGAACAGGCCGTTGTTCTCGTACCGGCCGAGGGCCGACTTGAGGAGCGCGTCGCGGTTGTCGCGGCTGGCCGCTGCTTGGAGCAGAACCCAGTCGATGGTCGGGTCGGCCGGCAGCGCGCCGAGCAGTTTCATCGCTCCGTCCCGGTCGCCGGACTGGAACAGGGCCCCGGCGCGCAGCCGCTCGAGGACGGGGTCGTTCTGGTCCGCGAAGTTCACCGGGTTGGTCAAGTACTGTTCGGCTTTTTCTCCCCGGCCGGTGCGGATCAGCCACTCCGCCCAGAACAGCTTCCCGGCGCGAACGTCGGCGTTCTCGCGGGTGAACCGCTGGATCATCTCGTCGGCCTGGTCGCGGGCGTCCGCCGCCGGTTCGCTCGCCCCGGCCGGCGGCATCAGCCGGAAGGCGACCCGCGCCCGAAGGACTTCCGGGCTGCGGGGGTAATCGACGGCGAGGGTGTCCAGCACGGTTCCGGCTTCCGCCCGATCCCCGACCGGAATCAGGAACTGGGCCAGGGTGAGGCGGGCAGTGCGATCCGGCGACGGCCGGTCCTTGTCCACCGGCACGCGGAGGGTCTTCATCAGCCCCCGCACCGGCCGCAGGATGCTCTCCTTCAACTCGTTCGGCAGTTGCTGGCCGGGGTTCTCCCGCGTCTCGCGGGCGAGCCGCTGGAGGCCGGCCCCCAGGGTGGCCACGACCTGAAGGGCGGTCACCTCGTCCGGGCCGGCGAACCGCGTTTCCAGGGCCTGCCGGTCCGCCGCCGGCTTCTCGTTGAAGCGGGCGTAGGCGTCGGCCACCTGCTGGAGGTGGAACGTGGCGTCGGCCGGTTGGGCGAGCGTCAGCGACAGTTCGGCCAGCGCGATGTGGGACCGCAGGGCGAAACCGGGCACCGACTTGTCCCGCGAGACGGCTTCGAAGTACCGCTTGGCCTTCTCCAGTTGCCCCCGCCGCATGGCGAGGTGCGCGTCGTAGAAGTCGGCCACCCCGTTCGCCACCGGGGAGGCGAGGGCGCGGAGGGCGGTGACTTGCGGCTCGATCTCCTCGACCTTCGTCCCGTCCGACCACTTCACCTCCAGCAGGGCGAGGCGGAACTCGAGTTGGTCCGCCACCCGTTTCTGGTCGGTGGCCGCCTTCAGCCCGGTCTCGAGGGCGGTCAGCGCCTGGTCCCGCAACTCCTTCGCCGCCGCCTCGTCGCCCCGTTTTCGGGCGGCGAACGCCTCCTGCGCCGTCAGCATGGCGACGCGGACCGCCGCCGTGCCGACGGCCGCCGTCGGGTGTGCGGCGAAGAACTCGCGGGCCGACTGGCTGACCGCCTCCCAGTCGGGGCGAGACGCCTTGGACAGCACCGGTGCGGCCTGTGACGTCACGTCGGCGATCACCGCCCCGGCCTCGGGCAGGTGGGTGTCCGAGTTCGACGCGGCCAGTTTCGTGCCCATCGCCACGGCGGTCACGCACACCGCCTTCACGTCGGCGGTGGCCGGCGGCTTGGCCGGGTCGGCCAGCAGCACCGCCAGGGCGAGGCGGTGGACGCCGAACAGCCCTTCGGTGTCGAACGCGCTGAGCGGCACGAGCGCTTCGCCGGCGGCGGCGCGGGCGAGGACCCCGTCCGCCGGATCGAACAACTTGTCGTGGAGGGCCTCGGCCCGCTTCGCCGCGTCCTTGTCCTTGGTCTTCTTCGCCATCTCCGCGTGCCACCGCAGGATTTGCAGCCGCAGCCACACCGTCCGCCAGTACGGGGACTGGTTGTTCTCGGCCACCTTCAGGTAATCCTCGGCTTCCTTCACCCGCTCCGCCGATTTGTCCGAGAGGCGCGGCCCGCCCTGCTGGAAGACCTCGCGGGCCAGGCAGTAATTCAGGCGGGGGTCGTTCGGCGTCTTTTCCACCAACACCTTGCACACTTTCGCGATCTCGCCCCAGTTGAGGGGCGACATCGTCAGCTCGAGTCGGAGCAGTTCCTTGGCCGACTCCGGGTCGGCGGGGTTCACATCGAAGGCGTTCCGCAGGTCCGCGATGGACTGGCCGAGTTCCTTCGGGTCACTGAGAATGCCGTAACTGCGGTACATCTCATTGGTGGTGGTGTCGAGGACTTCTTGGATCGGCTTCCCGTCGGCCGCCGCCTTCGCGAACTCGCGGTCGCGGGTGGCGCGGGCCCGGATTCGCCACAGATCGACGAGCATCGCCCGCCCGTCGTCTTGGGACAAGTCCCCGTTCCCGACCTTCTTGCCCACCGCGACGATGCCGTTGTCGGCGTGGATGGCGGCTTCGGCGTAGGCCGTGCTGGCGTCCGCCGGGTTCTTGGCCGTTTCCGCCGCCGACCCGACGGCGTAGCTTTTCCGTGCGTCCGCCAGCAGTTTGTCGGCCGAGGCCTGGGCGAAGTACGTGCGGTACACGATGAATCCCACGCCCGCCAGGCAGACGAACGACAGGACGATCATCGTGATCCGGTAGGCGGTCGATTTGCGAACGCTCATGGTGTCTCAGTGGTGGGGGGGACGTATCCGGTCGGGCCGGCGGGTCAGTCGCGGGCCAGGGGGATCGGGATGCGGTCGCAGGCGACCACGGTGCCGTCCGGGGTGGCGGCGCGGATGGCCCGGTCGAGGGCCGGCAGCAGCGTGGTCTCCACGAGTGTCAAGTCGTCCGGCCGTTGGCCCGACAGCGTCACCTGCACGGTGACGCTCGGCGAACTGCCGGCGAGCCGCTGATGGAGTTCCTGGACGACGCTCCGGTCGGCCGGGGCCGGGGGCAAACGGTAGTGCCAATAATACACCACCGTGGACTGGTCGGCGCGGCCGAGGAAGCGAAACCGCTGGCATGCCCGTCCCGCCTCGGCGAGCGGCACCTTGCCGCGGGCCGACACGTCCTCCGGGGCACCCGCCACCTCCCGGATGCAGATCTCCGGGTGGTGCTTGCGGTCTTCGCCGGTGCGCGAGTACACCATATACAGACCCACGCCGACGGGCTTCGCCGTGTGGACGAACTCCCGCGTGATCACTTCGGTCCAGTCGAAATCCAACTTCGGCAACAACGCTTCTCGGTATTCGACCTGGTCGCGGCCGACCCAGCCGTCGGTCGCTTCGCCGTAGGTCAACGGCGTGGCGGCGAGCGGGGTCGAGAGGTGCGTGTACTCCGCGGGGGCGGCGTGCAGGTGCCAGAACAGCAGCCCGTTGGCGGCCGCCAGCGCGGACGTGACGCCGGCGGCGACGAGCATCCGGCGGAGGACGCCCTTGGGCGGGGTTTCGGCCGCGGGAGTCGGGGCAACTTCGGGGGTGCCGAACACGCCGGCGAGCAGGAAGTCCGCGAGGAAGAACAGGCCGATGCCCACCGGCAGGCTGAACAGGGCCGGGATGTCGTGCATCCACGTGGACATCCAGTTCGTGCCGTACTTCAAGGCGGCGAGGTTCATCAGCACCACGCGGAGGACGTTCGCGGCGACGGCGACGGGCACCGCCGCCAGCACCAGGGCGAAGCGGTGGGCCAGTGTGCGGGGGTGGAACAACGCCCCGAAGATGGCGGCGCACGACACGAACGCCAGGATTTGCCGCAGCCCGCTGCACTCCTGGGCGACGACGAGCGACTCGTCCAACCCCGCGATGCGGATCGTGTGCCCGGTGCGGGAGCAGACCACGAACAGGCTCAGGATGGTCTCGCTCAACTGGCTGACGATGTCTTGCAGCCAGAGGGCGGCGAAACTGGTCCAGGTGTACGGCAGGGGGAACAGGAACACGACCAACAGCAGCGGGTAGGTGAACTTTGCGGCGTACTCGCGGCCGCCCACCATCAGCAACATGCCCCGGCCGACGAACACGATGGCCAGTAGCGCGGCGAATGACGCCCCGGCGACGAGAGCGACGAGCTGCGCGACGGCGGCGATCCCGAAGGCCAAACCCGCCTGGGTCGGGGCGGCGTCGGCAACGGGGTACTTGTTCGCGCGGTAGGCGATGAAGGCCAGAATGGCGACGGCGACCGCGCCGCTGTGGCCGTAACTGGGGTCGTTCCACCAGATCGGGATGAGGTTCGTGAACGTGTGCCAGAACAGGGCGGCGAAGGCGACCGCGAGGGCGGCGATGCCGGTGGCGGCGTACATACCGTGGCTCCGGTCAGCCCGACGGGGTGGGCGGGTGGGATTCGCCGTGAGGGGGGAACGGCGAAGCCGAGCAGGAAGGCGTCCTGCCCGGCTTGGAAGTGTAGATCACGACTTCGGCGGTTTGTTGCTGTGTCTCGCGTTTCACGCGGCGACGGTCGGCTCAACCGACTTCTTCAACTTGCGGCGGGCGGTGACCAGCCCGGCCAGCCCGAAGATCCCGAAGATGGCCAGGGTCGCCGGCTCGGGGATTGGGTCGCCTGGGAAATTGATGTTAAAACCGGACGAGGTGCCGAAAGCCAGGTCTCGGCCTTCTGTAAGCACGAAGCTGATCTGGAGTTCGGTCACGGAGTTACGGGCGGTCGCGCCAAAGCCGAAGATGAGGGTATTGTTCTGGAGGAGGACGCCGGTCGTGTTCGTTAGTTGGGACGCACCAACCTGCGTCAATGAACCCGGGATCAT
>JBBRUO010000294.1:0-7458 GCA_038247725.1 Gemmatales bacterium | reverse complement strand
TTCAGCCGCAGCCCGATCCCGATGGTCCGCGACGGCGACCCGGACTTCGGCACCGGGCTGTTCCTCCAACACCTCGGCGTTTACGCCTACCGCCGAGACACGCTCTTGCGGCTGGCGGCGACCCCACCGCACCCGCTCGAGCTGACGGAGAAGTTGGAGCAACTGCGGGCGCTGGCGCATGGCATTCCGATTCGCGTCGGGGTGATCCCGGTCGCGCACAAGGGGGTGGACACGCCGGCCGATTACGCGGCGTTCGTCCGGTCGTACCGCGCGGGCGGGGCGAATTCCGCGTGACCGCCCGCCACTTTCGTGAGACACCGCCGCCCGTCTGGCATAAACCAGTCCAATCGTAGCGATTCTCCGCGCGGCACCGGCCCCCACGCCGGTGTTTCTCGTTTCCGCCCCGGTGCCCGACATGGCCAAACACATCTTCGTCACCGGCGGCGTGGTCAGTTCCCTCGGCAAGGGGCTGACCTCGGCCTCCATCGGGCTGCTGCTGGAGCGGCGGGGGCTGAACGTGCGGATGCAGAAGTTCGATCCGTACTTGAACTACGACCCCGGCACCATGTCCCCGTACCAGCACGGCGAGGTGTACGTCCTCGACGACGGGGCCGAGACGGACCTGGACCTCGGCCACTACGAGCGGTTCACCCACGCCCCGCTCGACCGCGACTGCAACTTCACCACCGGGAAAATCTACCTGAGCATCATCGAGAAGGAGCGGCGGGGGGAGTACCGGGGGAAGACGGTGCAGGTCATCCCGCACGTCACCGACGAGATCAAGTCGTGCATCCGCCGGCTGGCCGTACCCGGCGTGGACGTGGTCATCACCGAGATCGGCGGCACCGTCGGCGACATCGAGGGGATGCCGTACTTCGAGGCCATCCGCCAGTTCGCCCTCGACGTGGGCAAGTCGAACTGCCTGTTCGTCCACCTGACGCTGGTGCCGTACCTGAAGGCGGCCGGCGAACTGAAGACGAAGCCGACCCAGCACAGCGTCCGCGAGCTGCGGGAGATCGGCATCCAGCCGGACGTGCTCATCTGCCGTACCGAGCGGGAAATCCCCCGCGAGGACATCGACAAGATCGCGCTCATGTGCAACGTCGAACGGCGGGCGGTGATCGAGGAGAAAGACCGCGAGTTCAGCATCTACGAGTTGCCCGTCAGCCTGAGCGAGAAGAAGTTGGACGAGTTCATCGTGGATAAGCTCGGTCTGACCGAAGCCAAGGCCCTCCAGATGGACGACTGGAAGCTGATGGTGGAGCGGATCAAGTCGCACATCCTGGAGCCGAAGGACGGGCGGGACGTGCGGATCGCCGTCGTCGGCAAGTACGTCAAGCACCGGGACGCCTACAAGAGCGTGTACGAGGCGCTGGACCACGCCGGCATCGCGCACAACATCCGGGTGAAGGTGGACCGCATCGAGTCCGAGGAGATCGAGAAGCACGGGGCCATCAAGGTGCTGGCCGACAAGGACGGCATCTTGGTGCCCGGCGGGTTCGACAAGCGGGGCATCAACGGCAAAGTGGCGGGCATCCAATACGCCCGCGAGACCGGCGTGCCGTTCTTCGGCATCTGCCTCGGCCTCCAGTGCGCCACCATCGAGTACGCCCGGCACGTCCTCGGCCTCGCCGAGGCGAACAGCACCGAGTTCGACCCGACCACCCCGTACCCGGTGGTGGCCATGCTGGACGCGCAGCGGAAGGTGACGCACCTGGGCGGCACCCAGCGGCTCGGCGCGCAGGAGTGCAGGCTGACCCCCGGTTCACTGGCGCACGCGGCGTATCGGGCCGAAGTCATTTCCGAGCGGCACCGCCACCGGTTCGAGGTGAACAACGACTTCCGCGAGCAACTCATCGCGGCGGGCCTGGTCGTGTCCGGAACGACGATGGACGGCAGTTTGGTGGAGGTGATCGAGTTGCCGGGGCACCCGTGGTTCCTGGCGGTGCAGTGCCACCCGGAGTTCAAATCGAAGCCGACTGCCGCGCACCCGCTGTTCCGCGAGTTCGTCGGCGCGGCGTGGGCCGCCCGGCAGAAAAAGAGTTCAAAGAGCTAACCACGGAGACAGAGAAGACAACAATGGTTGGCTTAAAAGCCAAGAAAGAAGACTCACCACAGGGACACAGAGAAGACAAGAGAGAAAATTGGTTTTAAAGTTCACTTTCTCACTTCTTGTCTTCTCTGTGTCCCTGTGTCTCTGTGGTGAGTCCTTCTTGGTTTCCGTCACATCACTTCGGCAGTTCCAGCTTGATCGGCTCCAGTTCCAGCGTCGGCTTGGCGGCGCTGGCCTCGACCGGGAACCCGGTGGCCCCGTCGCGACCCTTGTGGAAGCCGCCCTCGTGCCAGTAGACGATCCGCCACTTCCCTTCCGGCACGTCCTTGATCTCGAAGTTGCCGTCCTTGTCGGTGGTGGCGAAGTACGGGTGATCGAACACCCGCAGGCGGCCGGCCATCCACGGGTGAACGTCGCACTTGAACGTCACCGGCGTCGTCTGGACGGCGAGCGGCTTCTCCAGTTTCTTCTCGGACCCGGCCGGGATGTTCACGTTGAAGCTCTCGCCATCGCTGCTGTAGTTGGTGTTGTGCGGGATGGTGGCCGAGTTCTTGAACGTGAGCGTGTCTCCTTCTCGGGCGGCCAGCACCCGCGGCTCGAACTGGCACTTCGGCTGATCGACGACGTGAGCCACCGGCTTGGCGTCCTTCAACTTGGCCGGGATTTTGTCCAAGGGGAACGTCTCCCGACGGTTGTCGCTGTCCGGCCGCAGCCAGACGACGACGTTCTTCACGCCCAGCGACTTCGGGTCCACGACCTGCTGTGTGTCGGCCAAGTCGCCGTCCTTGCAGCAGACGGCCTTATCGGTGGTCACGTTCACCACCGGGACGGGCGGGGCCTTGTCCCCGTTGAACTTCACTTGCCCCTTGATGGTGACCAGTTTGTCTTGCGCGGCGGCGGTGCCGGCGGACACGAACAGGGCGATTGCCAACAGGCGAATCATGGGGAAATACTCCGGAGAGGTGGGAGGCGGGCGGGAGGACGGGACGAGATTGCCCCGCCCTTCGCATTTTAGTCCCCGCCGCGTCGGTCAGGTGCGCAACATTTCCAGTGTTTTTTCGTGCAGCCGGCCGTTCGTGGCCAGAACGTCGGGCCGATCGATGGTCGGCGTCCCGTCCCAATCGGTGAACCGGCCGCCGGCTTCCTCGATGAGCGGCTTGGTCGCGGCGATGTCCCACGGGTTGACGCCGTGTTCCACCATCAGGTCGCACGACCCCTGCGCCACCAAGACGAACCCGTAGAAGTCGCCGTACCCGCGCTGCCGGTACGTCTGCCGGTACAGGTTCAGGAACGTCTCCAGCTTCCCGGCGCGGGTGAACCAGCCGAGGCTCGAGTAGCAGAGAATCGCGTCGGACAGTTGGGGCACGTCGGACACGCGGATGCGGCAGTCGTCGAGGTACGCCCCGTCGCCCCGCAGCGCCCGGTAAATCTGCCGGAACACCGGGATGTACACGACGCCGGCGATCTGTTCGCCCTTGTACTCCAGGCCGATGAGCGTGGCCCAGATGGGGACGTGACGGACGAACGACTTGGTGCCGTCGATGGGGTCGATGACCCAGCGGAAGCCGGACGTGCCAGGCTGGTCGCCGAACTCCTCGCCGAGGAACCCGTCGGTCGGGAAGTGTTTCGCGACCATGTCCCGGATCAGCCGTTCGGCCCCCCGGTCGGCCACCGTCACCGGGCTGTCATCGGCCTTGCGGATGACCTCCATGCTGCCGTCGTGGAAGGTCGAGTCGTACACGTGGCGTGCCAAGTCGCCGCCCTTTCTCGCCGCCTCGACGGCCAAGTTGTATCGCGTTCGCCAGTCCGCGTTCATGCCGAGGCTCCCGTGTTGGCCCGCGCGAACGCGGCCGCGCCGACGATGCCGGAGTCGTCACCCAGCGCCGCCGGCACGCATCGCACGTTCTCCGCCGCGCCCGGCAGGGTGTACCGCAGGGCGATTTCCCAGATGCGTTCGATGAACGGCTCGCCGATGGCTTCCGTCACCCCGCCCCCGATGACCACCACTTCCGGGCTGAGCAGGTTGACTACGCTGGCGACCGCCGCCCCGACCGCTCGCGCGGCGTCATCGACGACACTGACGGCGACCGGATCGTCGCCGAGGAACAGGTCCGCGAGTTGCGAGCTTTTCACCTTCTCCAGATCGACCGACTTCCACGCCTTGCGAACCAGTTTCGGCGAGTCGTCGAGGATCTCCTTCGCCCGCTTCATCTGGTACTTGCGGCCGGCGACCGACTCCAGCGCGGTGCCCTTGCGCCAGTGCACGATGGTGTGCCCGATCTCGCCGGCGTGCCCGTTGAACCCCTTGTACAACTCGCCATTCAGGATGAACCCGCCGCCGACGCCGGTGCCGACGAAGATGCCGAAGACGTGCTTCGCCCCCTTCGCCGCGCCGCTAGTGAACTCGCCATAGGTACCCATCCGCACGTCGTTTTCCAGCACCACCGGCCAGGTCCATGCGGCCGGTTGCAACTCCTTCACGTTGACGTTCGACCAGCCCAGATTCGGCGCGAAGCGAACCACCGGCTCGCCCGGCACGATCTGCCCCGGAATGGCGAAGCCCATGCCGCGGATGCCAGCCGGATCGACGTTCGCCTCGCGGACCACCGCGTCCACGGCTTGAGCAACGCGGCCGATGACGCTGGCCGGGCCGGACTCCGCGCCGGTCGGCTGCTTGTTCCGGGCCAGGAGTTTGAGGTTGTCGTCGAACAGCCCGACCAGAACCTTCGTCCCGCCCAGATCGACGCCGAGCCAGTGGCCGGAACTCATTGGGGTCTCCGTGACCGAGGATTTGAGGCGAGTGGGGCCAACTCTCGACAATTCTAGGGAGGGGCCCGCGGACAACAACCGGCCGCGGCATCATTGCAGTCAGCCCGCGTCGGCGTCCCGGACGGCGGTCACGAACACCCGCATTTTTCCGGCGTCCTTCACCCCCGGCGCGGACTCGATGCCGCTGGCCAGGTCCACGCCCCACGGCCGCACCTGCCGGATGGCGTCGGCCACGTTGTCGGGCGTGAGTCCGCCGGCGAGAATCAGCGGCACGCCCAGGTCGAGACCGGCTAGCAGGTGCCACGGCGCGACGTGCCCGGTGCCGCCCATCTCCCCCGGCACGAACGAATCGATGACGACGGCGGCCGGACGGGACCGGGAGGGCGAGGCTCCCGCCAAGCCGAGGAAGTGTCGCACCGCAGCGATTCCCGCTTCGTCCTTCACCCGGAAGGCCGGCAGCCAGCCCAACTGTCCGAAGTCGAACTCCGGCGGCGCGTCGGAGTATGTCTGTAGCGCCCGCAGTCCGGCGTATTCGGCGACGGAGAGCATCTGAATTGGTGGCGCATTCACGAACACCCCAACGGGGCAGACGAGCGGGCCGAGTTGTTTCACCAGTTCCGCCCCGACTTGGGGTGTCACGCACCGGGGCGACTTCGGATAGAAGTTCAGCCCGACGGCATCGACGCCGAGTTCGGCACACAACTCCGCATCGGCCGCGCGAGTGACGCCACAGAACTTGATCCGCGTGCGGGTCATGGTGCGGCCGGCGGTTGCGGGAGCGGGAGCGGTTCGCCGGGCAACCGGAAGAACTCGCCGACACGGCAGGTGAAGCCGGGCAGGAGGTCGTCGCAGGCGAGCGTATCCGATTCGCCGAGCGAGACGTGAACACCCGCCGGGCGGAACACCGTCACGAATCGTTCCTCGAAGTTGACGAGCCACACCATCGCGACACCGGCCGTCAGATACCCGCCAACTTTGTCCAGGGCGTCCTTCATGCGATCCGACGGCGACATCACTTCGACGACGAGCAGCGGAATCTCCTCGCTCCACTTCTCCTCCATGTCGTCGAAACGCTTCGCGTCGCGGAAGTACGCCACGTCCGGCCCGACCACTGTGGCCGGCACTTCTTCGAGAATGACCCCCGAATCGTTCGTCACGGCATAGCCGAATTGCTTTTCCTCGGCGTACCGTTCGAGGAAGTAGCCGATTCGGAGGCAAACCCGGCCGCGACGTTTGGTGGGCGACGGCATTTCGACTACCACTCCGCGAATGAGTTCAAGGTTGCGGCGGATGTTCTCCGGCCGGTGGCAGAACTCCCAGAACTCGTCGGCCGTCATCAGGGTCTTGGATGGTGGTGCGGCGGTGAGCGTGGACATGGTCGGTTCTCCGTGTGCGGGTAGTTTACGCCCCCAGCTTCTTCCGCGCCAACGCCAGCGCGCCGTGAACGACCACTTCCTCCCCCAGCGCCGCCGGCACGATGTCCGTGAGACCGCGAAATGGTGCGAACCACTGTTGCTCGACATGGTCGCGAATCGGCTGAAAGAACAAGTCTTCGCCAATCATCGAGACGCCGCCGCCAATCACAATCCGCTTCGGGCAGAGGAGTGCGATGACTTGCAGAATGCCTTCCGCGAGGACATGAACAGCGTCCCGAAGAACTTTTGTGGCGTGTTGTTCACCCGCTCGGGCTGCTTGGACTATTTCCTGAGTTGATCGAATCGGAGGCGCTCCGCCTGCTTTGCCATGCGCGGCAAGGTGCAATACGCGAGCGTGTGTCTCGATGCCACGGCCAGACGCCCACGGCTCGACACGGGTGCGACCACCACCTTCATCGGTTGCAGGAGAGGCAACGAATGTGTGTCCGATTTCCGCCGCGCCTCGGCCGACGCCCCGGTAGATGTCGCCGTTGATGATGAGGCCGCCGCCAATGCCGGTGCCGACGGTGATGTAGAAGATCGGACTCAGACCCTTGCCGGCTCCGAACAGCGCTTCCGCCAACCCGGCCACGTCCGCATCGTTGCAGATGACCGTCGGCTGGTCGAGCAAGTCCGTCAGCCAGTCGGCGAGCGGGAAGCCGTCCCAGCCGACGATCTGGTGCGAGGTGATGACGGTCTGCGTGTCGTCGTCGGTGGGTCCGCCGAACCCGACGCCGATGCCCTTCAGGTCGGACTTGATCATGCCCGCCGAGGCGAGCAACTCCGGGAACGCGGCCAGGATTTGCCGGCGGATGCCTTCGCCACCCAGCGCCGGGTCCACGGTGCCGCGCCACAACTTCACGATGGTGCCGTCACCGGCCCCGATGCCGAGTTGCAGTTTCGTCCCGCCGATTTCGATGCCGAGGAACATGTTGAGTGTAGGTCGCGGTCGATGCTCGACGAAGGCGAGCGAGGCCCGACGGCCGAGCACGTTGTTCGGAACCGTCGCCACGTTATCATCGTGGCGACCGTGTCTCCCGCCAAGGTGATTTGTCGTCGGGCCTCCCCGACCTCCGGTCGGTTTCGACCGCGACCTACACCCGCCTGATACACGCACCCGCTGCGGGTGTCCCATTCAGGTGCCGTGGGGAGAACGCTGGACACCTCCCCTCAACGAGGGGAGGTGGGAAGACGCGGCAACTCCTCAACGCGATGGGACAG
>JBBRUO010000293.1:0-7477 GCA_038247725.1 Gemmatales bacterium | reverse complement strand
TGGGCGTCGGGGCCCCCACCCTCCGCCACCCCCGCCGGGGGTGCCGCGTGTTTTGGGGGCCACCCCCCGCCCCCCCCCCCGCCCGGGGGGGGGGGGGCCGCCGGTTTCACCGGGGGGGGGGGGGGCGGTTTCCTCCCCCAAGTTCAACGAAGACTCCCCTCCCGGCGGCTTCGCCGCCGACCTCCCCTCAACGAGGGGAGGTGGGTTGCGTGGCCCCGACGGAGGATGGGACAACCTTGGTGAGCTCGTTAAGCAGTTGCGGGGCGCGGGCCGCCCCGCCGTCACGGGACGGCGACACGACGGGGAAGCGAAGGACGAACGCGGCACCGCCGCCCGCCGCCGCCTCGGCGGACAGGCTCCCGCCGTGACACTCGGCGATGCGGCGGCAGATCGACAGGCCCAGCCCGAGGCCCGACTCCTTCGTACTAACGAACGGCTCGAAGATGTGCTCTCCCAGTTCGGACGGTAGCCCCGACCCGCCGTCCTCCACCCGCAGTTCGAGGTCCGAGTCGCCGGTCGGGGTCGGGCGGACGGTCACGCGGACGAGGATGTGCCCGCCGAGCGGTTGCGCGTCGAGGGCGTTGAAGAGCAGGTTGAACAACACCTGGCGGAGTTGGTTCGGGTCGGCGGACGCGACGGTCGGGCCGGTCGCCGGCTCGACGCGGATCTCGACCCCCTGAAGCTCGGCCCGGCCCCGCACCCCATCCGTCACCCGTTCCGCGAGGTCCTTCACGTCCACCGGTCTGGGTTCCGGGCGGGGCGGGCGGGCGAAGTCGAGGAACCCGCTGACGATCTGTTCCAGCCGAACGATTTCCTCCTCCAGCACCTGCAGGTCGCGGGGGCGGAACTCGGACCCGCTCCGCCGCTCGGCGACCGCCTGGACCAGCACCTTGATCGCCATCAGCGGGTTGCGGATCTCGTGCGCGATGCCGGCCGCCATCTGCCCGACCCACGCCAACTGCTCGGCCCGGAGGGCGTCGCGTTCGGTCTGGCGGAGGCGGCTGAGGACGGCCGACGCGGACAGCGTCATCCGCTCGACGGGGTCGGACGGCCTGCCGTTGGCGCGGGCGAAACCGCCGCGGTTCACCGCCAGGTCGAGCTCGGCGGCCGTGATGTTCAACCGCTGTTCGGCGCGGAGCATCGACCGGCGGATGGCGAACGCGATGACCGTCCCGCCGAGCAACCCGCCGACCGCCCCGAACACGCCGACGGCCACCAGCCCGCTGGTCAGTTGGTCGAGCTGGTCGCGGTTCGCCTGGGCCGTCCGCGCGAGCGTCCCCTCGTTCTGGCGGAGGTACTCGTTGGCGGGCTCGAAGATTTCGTTCACCAGCAGGGTGTCGATCAGCTCGAAGATTTTCGGGTACAACCCCTGGTCCGGGTTCCGCAGGATCTCGTCGTACTGGGCGAAGAACTGGTCGTACCCGCCCCGCGCCCGCCGCACGAACGCATGCTCGTGGGCGCTGGCGGCCGTCCGCTCGACGGCCGCCAGCGCGTCGGCCGTCCGCTGGCGGATGCGGGGCACCGGGGTGAGGTGCTTCTTCTCGAGCGTGATCAGGTAGCGGTCGAATTGCGTGCGGATCTCCCGGATGCTGATCTCCAACTCCTGCGCGGCACGGACACTCTCGACGTTGTTCATCATCCCTTCGGAGACCGTCCGCTGGATGTCGCGGACGTACCACGCGGCCCCGAACGCAAGCACCATCAACAGGATGCTCACGACCGCCACGGGGGCGAGCAGACGGCCGATCAGTTGGGGGGTCATGTCGCTCGCTCCCGTTTGTCCAGTTTCTGAACACGCGCCGTCCAGATGATGGACAGAAGCCGCCAATCCCAGACCACTTTAATCAGGGATTGATATGCCGCTCAGGGGTCGGCGTGGTTCACTTGTAACGAATCGCTGGCCGGACTTGAGTGGAATTCGCGGGATTTTTCAGTCTTCGCGGTGTGCGGAACCCGGCACCCCTTTCCGGATCGCCACTTCCGGAACCACCGCTCAATCCGAGTTGGTGGTATTGGCATCCTCGTTGCATGGTTTCGGAATTGTGATGCCGGCGGCCGGAGCCGAGGCCGCACTTCCTCTCACGGAGCGAGGTTGCCCATGAGTTGGTCCCGTGAGCGGCTCGAGAACGTGGCTCAAACGCGACTCGGCGGGGGGAAGTTCATCGTCGTGGCGAATCGCGAGCCTTACGTCCACAAGTACCGCGACGGCGAGATCGAGTGGGTCCGGCCGGCCGGCGGGTTGACGACGGCGCTCGACCCGGTGATGCAGGCGTGCGGCGGTACCTGGGTGGCCCACGGCTCGGGGGACGCGGATCGCGAGACGGCCGATGAGACCGGCCGCGTCCGGGTGCCGCCGGACAACCCCAACTACACCCTCCGCCGGGTGTGGCTGACGAAGGAGCAGGAGGAGGGGTATTACTACGGGTTCGCGAACAGCACGCTATGGCCACTGTGCCATCAAGTGTACCGCCTGCCGTCATTCGATCCCGCTCATTGGGATGCGTATCGGGAAGTGAACGAGTTGTTCGCCGCGGCCGTCCTCGAGGAAGCGCGAGGCGGCCCGGCACTCGTTTTCGTTCAGGATTACCACTTCGCCCTGCTGCCGGCCATTCTCAAGAGGGAACGGCCGGACCTCGTCGTGGCCCAGTTCTGGCACACCCCGTGGCCGCACCCGGAGACGTTCCAGGTCTGCCCGTGGGCGAGGGAACTCCTGGACGGCATGCTCGGCAACGACCTGTTGTCGTTCCACATCCAGTCGCATTGCAACAACTTCCTCGAAACGGTGGACCGGTCGCTCGAGTGCCGGATCGACCGCGAACGGTTCGCCGTGCAGCGGAACGGGGCCGTCACGGCCGTCCGCCCGCACCCGATTAGCGTGGACCCGGCGCTCGCCGCGAAGTACCTCGGCGACGACTGGGAGAGCCGCGCCGCCCGCGTCCGCAAGAAGTACCGCCTCGGCAACCGCCCGCTGCTCGTCGGCGTGGACCGTGTGGACTACACCAAGGGCATTCCGGAGCGACTGGCGGCCGTGGACATGCTCCTGACCCGGCACCCCGACCTGAAGGGACAGTTCCACTTCCTCCAGGTCGGCGCGCCGAGTCGCACGCACCTGGCCGCCTACAGCGACCTGAACGACGAAGTGCAGTTGCAAGCCGAGCGGATCAACTGGAGGCACGGCACCGCCAACTGGCAGCCGGTGACGTTCCTGAACGAGCATCACGGCCCGGAGGACGTGTACCTGTTGTATCGCATGGCCGCGGGGTGCGTGGTCAGTTCCCTGCACGACGGGATGAACTTGGTGGCGAAGGAGTTCGTCACCGCCCGCGACGATGAGCAGGGGGTGCTGGTGCTTTCGGAGTTCACCGGTGCGGCCCGTGAACTGCCGGATGCGGTGCTGGTGAACCCGTTCGACGTGCGGGCGACGGCGGCCGGCCTGCACGCCGCACTCACCATGTCGGCGGACGACCAGCGGCGGCGGATGCGGAAGATGCGGGCACAGGTGGACGACCACAACATCTACCGGTGGGCGGGCATGTTGCTGTCCGAAGCCGCGAAACTCACCGGCACGCTGCCTGCCGACCCGGTCGAGACACCCGCTCCCGTTGCCGAACTCGGGTACACACCACTTCGCGCGCCGCTCGATAACTTCGGGGCCGTCTCCGGGGTGTGACTCATGACCGTCGGCCACGCGCGAGTGGAAGTTTGGCTTGGTCAAGCGACCGCGGAGTCCGGTCGCGGTCGCCCGCTGCCGCTGCTCTTCGATTGCGTCGGGACGCGAACGCCCATCGCTATTCGGTCGCCACAAGCCCGACTTGCTGCGGTGCTTCATGTCCGCCGACATCCGTCCGGACACCGCCACCGCCTTCGCGCGAATGTCTGACGTGCCCGTCTGTGTCAAACCCCTCCCGGTGAGCGAACTGGACACGCACTCCGCTCAATGAGTGCGGCTGACCCGGACTCGGGCGAGGTGTACTCCGAACCCGTCCGGCTTGGCACCGTCCGCCCATAACTTCATAAGTTGGTCGGGTCCGACGCCCGTTCTCGGAGTCCGCGATGACCACGTTCGAGATGGCGGCGGCGGTGATCGTTCTGGCGGCCGTGTTCAGCTACCTGAATCATCGACTACTCCGCCTGCCCACGGCCATCGGGGCGACGGCCCTCACCCTCGTGGCGTCACTGCTACTCATCCTCGTCGGCCTGATCCTACCGGGGGTGGAGCGGTACGCCGGGGCCGTCGTCCGGTCCATCGATTTGCAGCAGACGTTCCGCCACGGGATGTTGGGGTTCATGCTGTTCGCCGGGGCGTTGCACATCGACCTCCGCGAGTTGGCGGCCCGCCGGTGGCCCATCGCGGTCCTGTCCACCGGTCGGCGTCCTCCTGTCCACCGCCATCGTCGGGGGCCTCACCTGGGCGCTGCTCAACGCCGTCGGCGTGCCGGCCCGGCCCATCTACTGCCTACTGTTCGGCGCGCTCATCGCCCCGACCGACCCGATCGCCGTCATGGCCATCCTGCGCCAAGCCGGCGTGCCCCGCGATTTGGAAGTGATGATCGCGGGCGAGTCCCTGTTCAATGACGGCGTGGGGGTGGTGGTGTTCCTCGCGCTGCTGGAACTGGCGACCGGCGAATCCGACGGGGGGTCGGCCCACATCCTCGGCCTGTTCGCCTGGGAGGCGGTGGGCGGAGCGGTGTTCGGGTTCGCCACCGGCTGGCTCGCGTTCCGGATGCTCTGGTCGGTGGACAATTACCGACTCGAGGTGCTGGTGTCCGTAGCCCTGGTCGCCGGGGGGTACGCGATGGCGAACGCCCTCCACATGTCCGGCCCCATCGCGATGGTGGTGGCCGGGTTGCTCATCGGCAACCACGCCCGTGCGCACGCCATGTCGCCGACGACCCAGGAGAACCTCGACACCTTCTGGGAGTTGATCGACGAGGTGCTCAACGCCGTCCTGTTCGTCATCATCGGGCTGGAGGTCCTCGCGCTCACCCTCACGGGGCCGTACCTGTTGATCGGCCTCGCCGCCATCCCGATGGTCCTGTTGGCCCGGCTGGTATCGGTGAAGGCCCCGTTGTCCTTCGTGGCGCGGTGGGGGGCGTTCCCGCAGAACACCGTGCGCATGCTCACCTGGGGTGGTCTCCGCGGCGGCATTTCCGTGGCACTGGCGCTGTCCATCCCCCTCCGCGATCCGAGCGGGGAGCCGGTCGCCGAGCGCGACGTCATCCTGGCGATGACGTACATGGTGGTGGTGTTCGCGATCCTCGTCCAGGGGATTACCCTCGGCCCACTCGCCCGCTGGTGGCTTCCTTCGACCGCCACGCGGACCGCCGACTGACATTCTTAAAGACCGGCCACCCGTTTCGGGGACATCGCCTCGTCCTCCGGCGGCTGTCACGTCCTACAGTAAAGGGTAGTCCCACGGAGTCGGCTTCATGCCCCAGCGATACGACGCGATCATCATCGGCGGCGGTCATAACGGCCTCGTCACCGCCGCTTACCTCGCCCGCGCCCGATACAAGGTCTTGGTCCTCGAACGCCGCGACATCCTCGGCGGCTGCGCCATCACGGAGGAGACGTGGCCCGGCTTCAAAGTGAGTACCGCCGCGTATGTGAACAGCCTGCTGCGGCCGGAGATCATCAAGGAATTGGAGTTGGCGAAGCACGGGTTCGAGATGCTGCCGCGCAGCCCGTCCAGTTTCACCCCGTTCCCGGACGGCCGCTCCCTGATGATGGGGCCGGACAAGGAACAGACGCACCGCGAGATCGCCAAGTTCAGCGCGAAGGACGCGGAGGCGTACCCGAAGTACGAGGCGATGCTGACGAAAGTGGCGGACTTCCTCGAACCGCTGCTGATGCAGACGCCACCGAACCCGTGGGGCGGCCTCGGCGACCTGTGGAAACTCGGCAAGATCGGCCGGAAGTTCCGCAACCTCGGCAGCCAGTTCGGCGCGGAGGCCATCGACATCCTCACCGGCGCGGCGACGCCGATCCTGGATCGCTGGTTCGAGTCGGACCAGTTGAAGGCGACCATCGCCACGGACGCCGTCATCGGCGCGTTCATGGCCCCAAGTATGCCCGGCACGGCGTATGTGCTGTTCCATCATGTGATGGGCGAGTGCAACGGCGTGCGTGGCGTCTGGGGGTATGTCAAGGGCGGGATGGGGATGATCGCCAAGAGCATTGCCGACGCCGCGCGGAAGGCCGGGGCGGAGATTCGCACCAACGCCGACGTCGGGCGCATCTTGACCAAGGACGGCCGGGTCACGGGCGTGGCACTGAAGGACGGCACCGAGTTCCTTTCGTCGCGGGTGGCATCCTGTGCCGATGCCAACATCACGTTTTTGAAGTTGATGGCGGAAGCCGACCTGCCGGCCGACTTCGTCAGCGCGGTGAAGCGGATCGACTACAGTTCCGCGACGGTGAAGATCAACGTTGCCCTGGACGCGCCGCCGAAGTTCAAGTGCCTGCCCACGGCCGGCGTCGGCCCGCAGCACCACGGCACCATGCACATCTGCCCGAGCATGGAGTACATCGAGCGGGCCTACGACGAGGCCAAGTACGGCAAGCCGTCGGCCAACCCGATGATCGAGGCGACGATGGCGACGGCCCTGGACGACACCCTCGCGCCGCCGGGCAAGCACATCCTCAGCCTGTTCGTGCAATACGCGCCGTACCACCTGAAGGGGACGACGTGGGAGGTGGAAAAAGACCGGTTCGCCGACCGCTGTTTCGACATCCTGGAGGAGTACGCGCCGGGCTTCAAGTCCAGCGTGCTTCACCGGCAGGTGATCCCGCCGCCGGACATGGAACGACTGTGGGGCATCACCGGCGGGAACATCATGCAGGGGAGCATGGGGCTGAACAGCATGTTCAGCCTGCGGCCGGTGGCCGGGTTCGCCAACTACCGCACGCCGGTGAAGGGCTTGTACCTGTGCGGGGCGGCGGCCCACCCCGGCGGTGGCGTCATGGGTGCGGCCGGCCTAAACGCCGCGCGGGAGATCATCCGCGACGGGTGACAAGGTAGTCCGCACCCTCCGGGTGCGGGGCGGACAATACCGCACCCGGAGGGTGCGGACTACTCTACAACTCTGCCCTCGCGCTGAACTGCTCGGCGGCGACGTGCCAAATCTCTTCCAACTTCGTCGCCAGCGGTGCCCAGTCGTACTCGCGCAGCACCAGCCGGCGGCCCTCGTCGGCCTGGTCGAGTGCGGCGTCCGGGTCGCGGATGGCCGCCACGATCGCATGGGCCATGCCACCTTCGTCCGGCGTCACAGTGAGGTGTTCGCCGGGCGTCAGCCGTAACCCTTCGGCCCCGATGCGGGTGCTGACCACCGGCGTAGCGGTGGCGAGGCTTTCCAAAATCTTCAACCGCGATCCGCCGCCGACGCGGAGCGGGACGACCGTCATCCCACAGCCGGCGAGATACGGCCGCACGTCCGGCACGTTGCCCGCGACCGTCGCGCCCGGCACCTGCTTCGCC
>JBBRUO010000292.1:0-7477 GCA_038247725.1 Gemmatales bacterium | reverse complement strand
TAGGTATGCGGCTCCTGAAGTCGCCGCGAAAGACGGGTTGCCTTCCACTCCCAATTCCTTCCGCCCATGACCCACGACCGGCCCCTCCCCACCGGCTACCGCTACGCTGGCATCGTCAGCAAGCTCCGGAACGAACCCGACCGCCGCGACCTCGCCGTCATCGTCTCGGATCGGCCGGCGGCGGCGGCCGGGGTGTTCACGCAAAACCAGGTGTGCGCCGCCCCGGTGCAAATCAGCCGGGCGCGGCTGCCACGAGCCGACGCGCGAGCGGTCGTCATCTGCTCCGGCAACGCCAACGCCTGCACCGGCGAACAGGGGATGAAGGACGCCGAGCGGATGGCGGAACTGGTGGCGAACGAACTCGGCTGCGCGCCGGAGCAAGTGCTCGTCGCCAGTACCGGCATCATCGGCCGGCCGCTGCCCATGCCCGTCCTCGAAGCCGGCATCCCGAAAGCGGTGCAAGCCGCGAAGCCCGGACCGGAGGCGTTCGACGACGCCGCGCACGCGATCCTGACGACCGACACGAAGATCAAGGTGAGTTCGGCCGCGCTCGCCGGGTACTCCGTGGTCGGGTTCGCCAAGGGCGCGGCCATGATCGGCCCGAACATGGCGACCATGCTGGGGTTCCTGATGACCGACGCGCCGGTCCCACCGGATGAGCTGCGGGCGATTCTGAAGCCGGCGTGTGAGGCCACGTTCAACTGCATCAGCGTGGAGGGGCACACCAGCACCAACGACACCGTGTTCCTGCTGGCGAACGGCGACGGCCCGCCGCTGAAAGGGAACGAGTTGGCCGCCTTCCGCATCGCCGTCGAGACCGTCACCGCTGACCTGGCCAAGCAGATCGCGGCCGACGCGGAGGGCGCGAACCACCTCGTCACGCTGAATATCGATGGCTGCCGCACCGACGCGGAGGCCCGCAAGATTGCCAAGGCCGTCGCGGAAAGTGCGCTGGTGAAGACGGCCATCTTCGGCGCGGACCCGAACTGGGGCCGGGTGGTGAGCGCCGCCGGGTACGCCGGGGTGCCGTTCGCCGAGTCGGACCTGAGCCTGACGATGGGCAACTTCCTGCTGTACGACAAGGGCCGCCCGCAGGCGTTCGACGCCGCCGCCGCCTCGGCGTACCTGAAGGACAACCGCGACGTGACCTTCACCCTGACGTTCACGCTGGGGCAGGGAAGCTGCACCTTCTACACCTGCGACCTGACCACCGAATACGTGACGCTGAACGCGGACTACACGACGTGAGCAGTTCTTGGGAGGGCGAGGCTCCCGCCGAGCCGCGTGAGTGGTTGGCGGTTCGGCGGGAGCCTCGCTCACTCCGCCAGCTTGCCGCTGGTGGTCCAGTCGTCGGGCAGGAAGTCCTTGACGTACTCAAGCAAACCCAAATGCGCCAGCTCCTCCGCGACGCGGCCGGGCGCGGGGTCGGCCAACCCCATCCGCACCTCGTCCACCAATGCTTCGGCGAACCGAAGTCGCGCCCGGCGGAGCATCTGCCGGCAGGCGTCCGCGCGGATCGCCTTGCCGAGTTTCACGCCCAACTTCTCCGCTAACACGTCGCTCGTCGCGTCGGGGAAGTCCGTCCGCAACTTCATCAATGTGTGTGCGGGGTTGGTCGGGTTGGCCTTCTCGAACGCCTTCAGCGCGGCCCAAGCATGATCCAAAATGTTTAACTGGAACTCGCTCTCCCACGCCGGGTCGGGGTCGTCGGTGCCGGCCACGAGGTCGAGTTCGGCGGCGGCCGTCTTGCGGCGGTTCGACTTCGCCCAGTGGTTGTGGACCATGTTCCGCACGGCTGTCTTGAGCAGATCGCGGAACCGACCGCGCGTCGGGTCGGCCCCGCCGAAGTCGCCCTTCATCAGCCGGACGATGACATCTTGCGCCAGCTCGTCGGCGTCGTCGGACTGCTTGACGATGCCGCCGACGTACCGGCGGACGGACTTGGCGTAGCGCAGCACCAGCGCCTGCCGGGCGACGGCGGCCGTCTGCGGCGCGCCGGCCGAGTGCGCGTCGCGGATCAGGCTCCACTGCGTCGGGATGGCGTCGATGCGGGACGGGTCGGCGTTCATGGCGCGTCCTTCTTCGGCTTGAGCAAGTCGGTCATGTTGCGAATGGTGGTCTCGATGCTCTCCCGGAGCGCCTTCAACTGCGTGTCGTCCGGGTGTTCGGCGGCCAGTTTGGCGGCCAGGTCGCGGGCGGTGCGGAACGCGGCCATGCCTTTGTCCGGGTCCGGGCCGAACGTCCACACGCTGCCGATGGAGAACCAGACGTTGACGATGGTGCGGCGGTGAGTCGTCGTCTGCTTGAAGTCGCCGGCCAACCCCTCGTGAATGGCCAGCGCCCGGCGGTACGCGGCGTCGGCGGCCGCCGGCTGGTCCTTCCAGTAGTGCAGCGAGCCGACGGCCTCCTGATACGTCCCGCGCAGTTTCCGCACCCCGACCGAGGTGTCGTCGGCCAACCCGTCCAGGTCCGCATGGGCGTCGGCGAGGATGGCTTCGACTTCGGCGAACTTCTTCTTAGGACAGAGCAGGTTCGCCAGCTTCAGCCGCCAGTAGGTCAGGTCGAGCCGCGCCCCCAGGTCGTTCGGTGCGACGGCCAGCTTCCGCTTATACAGATCGACCCACCGTCGGAATGCGTCGGCGATGGCAGCCTTGTCGCCCCCCGTCGCGGCGCGGACGGCCGGCCCCGCGTGGGCGAGAATGCAAAGGTCGATGACGCCGGCGTCGGTCGGGTGCGTGCGGTCCAACTCGGCGGCGGCCGCTTCGCCTGCGTCCCGCAGTGGTTCGGCTTCCGTCGGTCGCCCCAACATGTCCAGGGTGTGGGCCAGCCGCAGCGCCGCAACACCGTCGTTCACCCGGTACGTCACCTGCTCCGGATGCGCGGCGGCCAGCCGGACGCACGCCGTGCGGGCACGGCGGTACGCGGCTTCCGCCCCCTTCAGGTCCGACACGGCCGCCAGCGCGCCGCCGAGCCGGGCGTACCCGTTCATCAGGTATTCCCAGACGAGTTCCCGGCTGGGATTGGCGGCGTACAGTTGGTCGAGTGTCTTGGCCGCCTGCCGCAGCACTTCAATGCGGAGCGGCTCCGGGTCGGGCGTCTCCGCCAGCTTGTCCGACAGGTCGAAGTGATATTCGTCCAGCGTGGCGAGAGCGTACCGGAGCATCGTTTCCGTCTCGGCCTTGGACTTCTCCAACTCGGTGTTCGTCGCTTCCAGTTGGGCATTGGCCTGCCGCACTTTCCCGTTGGAAATCGCCAGCCAGATCGCACCGCCGATGAGCGCGACCACGAATAGCACCGACACCGCCAAGAGCGCCGCCACGGCCTTCTTCCGCCGCGCCCACTTGCCGGTTCGCTCGAAGAAGCCGACCGGCCGCGCGAGGATCGGTTGCCCGGTCCGGAAGCGGTGCAAGTCGTCGGCCAGTGCGGCGGCCGACGGATACCGCTTGCGGGGCGACTTCTCCAGGCATTTCAGGCAGATCGTTTCCAAGTCCTTCGGCAGCTTCGGCTGAAGCGTGCGCGGGGATACGGGGTCCATGCCGAGGACCATGAAGAGCGTTTGCAGTGCGTCTGGCGCTTGGAACGGTGGGCGGCCGGTGACGGCTTCGTACAGGATCGCGCCGAGGGAGTACACGTCGGCCGTCGGACCGATGCCGGTGTACACGCCCGACGCCTGTTCGGGGGGCATGTACGCCGGAGTGCCGAGGATTTCGCCGGTGCGGGTCAGCCCGCCGCCGGACTCGGCCGAGGTGTCCCCGCCGGGCGCGGGAAGCTCCTTCGCTAGCCCGAAGTCCGTCACCTTTGGCGTGCCGTCGGCGGCGAGGAGGATGTTCCCCGGCTTCAAGTCGCGGTGCAAAATGCCGTTGTCGTGGCTGTGCTGGATGGCCCGCGCGACGGTCTCCACCACTTCGGCGGCAGACGTCGGGTCTTGTGGTGCGCCGTCGAACTTCTGCGCCAGCGACCCGCCGTCGAGGAACTCCTGCGCGAAGAACGGGCGGCCGTCGGCGGTGCCGGTGTCAAACACCTGGGCGATGTGCGGGTGCTGAAGTTTGGCGACGGCGCGGGCTTCCTCGCCGAACCGGGCCAGGGACCGCTCGTCGGGGTCGAGGGCCAGAACCTTGACGGCGACGACGCGGCCGAGGCCGAGGTGCCGGGCACGGTACACCTTCCCCATGCCGCCGCGCCCGACCAGTTCGATGACCTCGTAGCCGGGGATCACCGGCACCGGGGCGGGGGCCGGCGAGTTCGGCTCGTGGCCGACAGTCGAGCGGTGGGTGTCGGATGGCTTCATGGAGTCACGATAGGGTCCGGCGGTTTGGATGACGGGCCCCGCGCCTCGTTCGCGTGTTCAAGCCCCCGAACCCCACCGCCGTCCTTGCGGTCCCACTCGCCAGGATAGTCGAAGAGAAACCGCTGGCGAAAGAACCAGACCAGGACCACCCCGTTGACACCACCACGCTACTATCCGTTGTTCATCCCGTTCACGCCGAACCGCTTGCCCGATGACCCCGCGTCGGTGATAATACTCCTAACTCCCCGCCCCACGCACGTCGGGTTCATCGCATGCCTCGAATGCTCATCACGGCTGTCGTCCTTCTCGGCACCGCCCCCGTGTTCGCCGCCGAACCCGTCCCCGACTTCAACCGCGACGTGCGGCCGATCCTGTCGAACACCTGCTTCAAATGCCACGGCCCGGCGGTGAGGGAGTCCGGCCTCCGTCTGGATTCGCTCGCGTTCGCCATGAAGAATGACGCCATCGTTCCCGGCTCTCCGGAGTTGAGCGAACTGCTGGCCCGCGTGTGCGCCGATGACGACGACGGTCGGATGCCGCCCGCCGAGACGGGGCCGCGGCTGTCGAAGGCCCAGACGGACATTCTGCGGCGGTGGATCGCCGCGGGGGCGAAATACGACAAGCACTGGGCGTTCACGTCACCAGTGCGACCGACGCCGCCGGGCGCGGAAGAGTTGCACCCCATCGACGCCTTCGTCCGCGACCGGCTTGCCGCCGAGGGGCTGAAACCGTCCCCGCCGGCCGATCAGGCGACGCTCATCCGCCGGGTGACGCTCGACCTCATCGGCCTGCTGCCGTCCCCCGCCGAGGTGGAGGCGTTCGAGAAGGACGCCTCGCCGGACGCCTACGAGAAGGTGGTGGACCGGCTGCTGAAGTCCCCGCACTACGGCGAGCGGCAGGCCCGCCACTGGCTCGACCTCGCCCGCTACGCCGACAGCAACGGGTACACCGTCGATGGCCCCCGCAGCATCTGGCCGTTCCGCGACTGGGTCATCGACGCCTTGAACGCCGACATGCCGTTCGACCAGTTCACCCTCGAACAGTTGGCCGGCGACCTGTTGCCGAAACCGACCCAGGAGCAACTCACCGCCACCGGGTTCCACCGGAACACGTCGTTCAACGAGGAAGGCGGCACCGACGCCGAGCAGTTCCGCGTCGAGCGGACCATCGACCGGGCGAACACCACCGGCGCGGTGTGGCTCGGCCTGACGGTCGGCTGCGCCCAGTGCCACGACCACAAGTACGACCCGTTCTCGCAGAAGGACTACTTCCGCCTGTACGCCTTCTTCAACACCGCCGAGGAGCCGAGCATCACCGTCGGCGGGTCGGAGGCGCTGGAGGCGAAGGTGAACGAGTTGCAAGCCAAGGCGGACAAGCTGAAGGCCGACGGGGAACTGGACGCGGGGAAGAAGGTCGAGGCCGAGATCAAGAAGGTGAAGGGGAAGATCCCGACGACGCTGGTGATGCGGGAGCAGAAGAAGCCGCGCGTCTCCTACGTTCAGATTCGCGGCGACTTCCTGCGGAAAGGCGATACGGTCACACCCGGCTTCCCCGCCGCCGTCGGTGCGACTCCGCCCGGCAAGTTGACCCGGCTCGATCTGGCGAAGTGGCTGGTGTCGAAGGATCACCCGCTGACCGCGCGGGTGGTGGTGAACCGCGCCTGGCAGCGGTTCTTCGGCGCGGGGCTGGTGGAAACCGAGAACGACTTCGGCTTCCAGGGCAACGCCCCCACTCACCCGGCGCTGCTGGACTGGCTGGCGGTGGAATTCTCGGCCGGGTCGAAACCCTGGTCCCTCAAACACCTGCACCGCCTCATCGTCACCTCGGAGACCTACAAGCAGTCGTCGGTCATCTCGAAGGAGGCCGCCGAACGCGACCCCGGCAACAAACTGCTCGCCCGGCAGTTGCGGCTGCGGCTCGACGCCGAAATCCTCCGCGACGCGGCGCTGTCGGCGAGTGGGCTGCTGACCCCGACGGTCGGCGGTCCGGGGGTGTACCCGCCGCTGCCGGCCGAGTTGTTCAGCTTCACCCAGAGCAGGCACGCATGGCCGGAGAGCAAGGGGCCGGATCGCTACCGCCGGGGCCTGTACACCTTCATCTGGCGGCAGAGCCAGCACCACCTGCTCACCACGTTCGACGCCGCCGACGGTCAGACCGCCTGCACCAAGCGGCCCCGCAGCAACACCCCGCTGCAAGCGCTGCACCTGGCCAACGACCCGGCGTTCGTGGAGTTCTTCGACGCCTTCGGCAAACGGATCGCGAAGGGCGGGCCGACGGACGCCGGGCGAGTTCAGTTCGCGTTCCGGGTGGCCCTCGGCCGCGAGCCGAATGCCAAGGAAGCCAAAACCGTGCTGGCGTTCGCCGAGTCGCAACCGGCCGACAAGAAGTGGCCCGCCGTCGCCCGCGTGCTGATGAACCTGGACGAATTCGTCACGCGGGAGTGATCCCGACGTCGGCACGCACCGGGGAGAAGCCGACCACGCCCGCCTCTCCCCGCCCAGGGCGGGGCGGGGAAGGCGGCGGCCGCATCTTCTACTTGAAGGCTATCGCCGCGCCCAACCCGGCGGTGGCGAAGTCTCGGCGGGAAATCAGGTCGGACATGGGAAGATTCCTGGGGCGGAAATGCCCCGACGTGACCGCCGCCGAGTACGCCCCATGCCCCGCCCGACCTAAAAGCGGTAGGTCGCGGCCAAGCCCGTCGTGGTCGGCATGCGCTCCGCCGGAACGATCACGACGTGACCCTTCATGCGGAGGGTGAGTTCCGCGAGATCGTCGAGAACGTCGTCGATCCTGGGGTCACCCAACTCGCTCGGCTCGCTCCGTCCGGTCGCGTCGTGGTGATGGTGGGCAGCACCCCGTGGGTCGGCCAACTCGCCCGGCTCGATCCGCCCGGTCGCCGCGTCGAGTCGGCCGGGGATGACGCGGTCGGCCTGCACGAGGAGGGTGCCGACCCGTCCCGCCGCGGCCGCCGCCGCGACTTGCGATAAGTCATCCGACCCCAACTGTCGGGACTTCGCCAGTTGATAATCATCGACCAGCTTCGCCAGGCGCGCCAGATAAAGCGGCTCCATCTTCCGCCACGCCTCGGCCCGGAGGTGGTCGAGGTCGAGGGCATCGGGGTTCGTCATGATCCCATCGGCCAGCAGGTGGGGGTTGTGGCTCACCGCCCGAAACGGCGCGTGGTACTCG
>JBBRUO010000291.1:0-7485 GCA_038247725.1 Gemmatales bacterium | reverse complement strand
GGAGGGGGGACTAAGACCCACACCCATGATCCTCTGCTTCCCCGACCTCGACACTTTCCGCCTCGTCGTCACCAGCACGATGGTGCCGACCGAGGCCACGCTCGCCCCGGCGACCGCGTACCTCGCTGCCGACGGCCGCATTTTCATCGACACGCCCGCCAAGTTGACCAAAAAGGCGACCGGGGAGCTGTCCAAACTCGGCGTGTCCGGCGCGAAGGGGATGCCCGGTGAGGGCGAAGCGATTTCGTGTTGGCTGCAAGTGCTGCCGGCGACGAAGGACGCCGCGCCCCCGCAACTCGCGTCTCAGGCACCGGTCCTGTTCGAACTGCCGGCCGCCACCGACTTGCCCGGCATCGTCGGCGAAATGCTACGGCTGGGCAACGACCGCCAGAGCTTCCGCTGGCTGGCCGACGAGAAGAACAACCGTCGGGTGCTGCTCCGCGTCATCGGCCCGCCGTACTACACGTTGCTGCGGGCGCTGGATCACCTGGGCACCGGCGACGGCCCGCCGATCCGCGCCTACGTCGAGGCCGCGCCCCGCGTGTGGGTGCAGATCGGCCACACGCACCCGGCCGCGACGGGCATCAAACCGGCCGACGACCAACTGCTCCTGCTCCGCGCGCCGCGCGAGTGGGAGTACGTCGCCGACGCGCCGTTCCAGGACGTGTACGACATCCTGCAATTCAAGCTGCCGACGACGCCGACGGACTGGTCCCCCGTCGAGGCCGCCGACAAACTGGACGTGAAGCTGAAACTGGTGCCCGGCAACGCCGCCGACGCGCCGGACCTGTGGGTGCTGAAAGGCGACGCCGTGCGACAACTCGACGCGTTCGTCCGCGACTCCGACGAGCGGCTGACGAACCGCCTGAAGTTCGCCGTCGCCGACGCGCCGAGCGGGGAAAAGGTGGTCGTCCTCCGCGTCAGCCCGTCGAAGCTGGCCCCGCCCGCGCTCCAGTTCCAGAGCGCCGTCGGGTTCAAGCCGTACTTCAAGTTGCCGAACCTGTTCCTCCCCGTCGGCACCCGGTTGCACCCGCAACTGCGGCGGGACGCCGTGCGGACGCTGCTGGCCGACGACACCGACCTCGTGGTCTGGCTGTATCCCGGCGCGGACGGCCAGTTCACCCCCGAAACGCTGTCGGAGAACGCCTTCCGCCCCCTGGAAGATTGGGTCGAGTACGTCATCGAGACGGCGCACGCACCGCTGAAGGAGTGGATCGACGCCAGCCGGTTCCGGTTCGAGCAGTTCGTCTGCGCCGACGGGCAGTCGCCGAAGCCGAAGCCGCCGGCGGACAAGCCTGACGGGAAGGGGAAGGGCAGCCGCGACGACGGGCCGCTGATCGCCGGTCAGGGCGGCCGCGGGAAGCGGCCGGGGGCGGACGCCGAGCCGACGGCGGTGGCGTTCGCGGCGGCGGTCGTGGGGCCGGCGAAACCGCCGAACGAGTGGAAGCTGAAACGGGACGAGTTGGAGAAAGAGTTTCTCGCCGTGGACGGCCCACTCGACGCGCCGGAGCGGGCGGCGATGTGGCCCCAACTGGCGGTGGCGAACGCCGGGGCCGGGGACGCGGCCGAGGCCGCCGTCTGCTGGGCGAACGCGGCGTGGACGAACGACGACCCGGCGGTGCTGGCGGCGTGGGCGGCGGACGAGGCGACCGTCACCGCCGCCGAGTTCGACAAGCGACTGGCGGTGCCCGATCCGACCCGCGGGGACGCCCGGCAGACGGTGGCCGCGACCCTCGCCGTCATCGCCCGCCCGACGCTGCCCGACTGGTTCCAGTCGCGGCTGCCGGCCGTTCAGCGGTATTTCGAGGCGAACGAGGCGAAACTGTCCGTCCGCAGTGTGTGGCTGCTGGCGACGGGCGTGGCGAAGGCGGCCGGGGCGGACGTGCTCGGCCTCGCCCGCGTGCGGGACCGGCTGCTGCAACGCCTGCTGGACGGCGGGCTGAACCCGGAACTGGACATCCCGTTCTTCCTGCGGTCGGCCGGGCTGAACGACTCCGACCGGGTGCGGATGGTCCGCGAGCGGCTGCCGGACTTGCACAAGGCCGCCCGCGCGTGGGTGACGAAGCCGCCGACCCAGTCCGCCAGCACGGTGAAGAGTACCGCCCCGACGCTCCCCTACGTCGATCTGGTGTTCGCCTTCGCGCTGGCCAAACTGGGCGAGTCGGCCGCCGCTCGCGCGATGACGGAAGACGCCCGCCGCCAGTTGGGCGACGGCAAGCCGACGCCGGATCAGGCGACCACGCGAAGCCTGCTGTTCCGCGCGTACCAGTACCGGGTCGAGCAGTGCCTGGCGAACAAGCCGCACGCCGGCCCGCTGCCGCCGGAGTTGGTGGCCGAGATCGACGAGTTCCAGAAGAAGAACCCGCTGGGGGCGAACGGCGGGGGGGGCGCGCAGAACCTCGGCCACTACCCCATCGCGCGGCTGCGGGAGCAGTCGAAGGTGCTGGAACCGCAAGAGAAACTCGACCCGTACAACGAGTGGATGAAGCACGGCGACGACCTGAAGAAGAAGCTCGCCGAGTTGCCGAAGATCAAGGACCCGACGGAACTGGCGAAGACCATCCGCGACCTGTACCGCACCGGCGGCGGGGCCGGCAAGTCGGTGGCCGAGAGCCGCTTCCTCGTGCTGCACGAGGGGATGCCGTTCGCCGCGCGGGTGAGCGAAGAGTTCACCGTCGAGTTGCTCGGCCTCGTCCCCGAGACGATGGCCGCCGCCGGCACCAACATCCCGGAACTGGGCAAGAAGCAGGGGCAACTGCTGGAACGGTCGCTGTTCCTGGCCGCCCACTTCGACCGCCGCGACGTGCTCCAGAAACTGGTCGATCAGTTCGTCACCGTGCTGCAATCGAAGACCGACGAAGACCGCTTCGACGTGGTCAACTTCGTCGCGGGCGAGTGCCTCCGCAGCCTGCGGAAGCTCGGCTTGCAAGACGAGATCGACCGGCTGCTCAAGCGGCTGGTGGCGTCGGTGCTGGGCGGGCAGTCGCTGCCGCAGTTCCGGGTGAAGTACGCCAGCAACCCGACCTACTGGGGCAAGGCATTGCAGTCGCTGTTGCACATCGCCGGCGGGTGGATGACGTTCGGGCTGACGGCCGACGCGGTGCCCATTCTGGACGAGGCGCGGGGCGAGTTGCTCGGCGGCGGGGCGGCGAAGTTGACCGCCCTGGACTTCACCAAACTGGCGACGGCGTACATCTCGGCGGTCGGCCACGGGCCGGTGGAATCCGGGTTGCCGCGGCTGGCCGAACTGTTCACCGGCCTCGACCCGAACCGGGTGACGAACACGTTCACTACCGCCCCATTCTACTCGCGGTTGCACCTGAACGTGGTGGAGGCGTTGGTGCTGGCGCTGGCGTCCGACGAGTTCGCCCTCGGCGCGGCCGGCCGCCGCTGGCTGGACGACGACGAGTACCTGGTCCGCCGCCGCATTCACGCCGACATGCGGCGGCACCTGTCCGGCAGCGGGTGGTGAGCGGGCGTCGCGGCTCGCCCCCCACCGCTACCGCCCGGACGCCCACAGGCGGACGAACCCATCGCGGCCGCCGCTGATGACCATCCGGCAGTCCTTCGACCAGCGGACGACGTGGGTCGCCGACTTGTGCGCCTTGATCCGCAGTTTCTCTCGTGTCGAGTCCACGTCCCACAGGCGGACGGTGCCGTCCTGCCCGCCGGACGCCAGCATCTGCCCGCAGTCGGTGAAGGCGAGACTGCCCACGTCCCCCTCGTGCCCGATCATCGTCGCCTTCTCGGTGAGCGAGCCGACATCCCACAAGCGGATGACCCCGTCCCATCCGGCCGACGCCAGGTACCGCTGGTCAGCCGAGAAGGCGATGGCGTACACCGGCCCGGTGTGCCGGCGGAGCGGCTCCCCCCGCAGCCGATCGTTGGGCACGTCCCACACCTTGATCGACTTGTCGATTCCGGCGGAGGCGACGGTGGCCCCGATGGCGTCCTTCGAGTACGCCACCGCCGTCACCGTCCCGCCGTGGTCGAACGTGTGGGTCGGCTTGTCCGCCTTCGCCACCGCCATGTTCCACACCGTCACCTTCCCGCCCCGGTCGCCGGTGACGATGTTGCTGCCGGACTGATCGACGGCCACCGCCCGCACGCCGGCCGTCCCGCTGAACTCCCGGAACAGGTTCACGTCCTTGTCGGTCAGATCCCACACTTTCATGGTCCCGTCGTCGGACACGGTGACGAACCGCTTGCCGTCGGGGAAGAAGTCGAGGCCCCAAATCGGCCCGGTGTGCGCGGGGATGGTGTGGATCAGCAGCTTCTTCTTCACGTCGAAGATGCGGACGGTCCCGTCCTCCAGGCCGACGGCCAGGTGGGTGCCGTCCGGGCAGGTGGCGACCGACCACACCGGGGCCTCGTTCGGGAACTCGGCCAGCGGCTTGGCGACCGGCTCCTCCAGGTGCGAGACGACGCGCTGAATGACGGGCGGCGGCGGGTCCCCGGCGACGACGATCGTTTCCGGCGGCGAGGCGAACAGCCCCGACACCCACCCGCCGACCCCGCCGAGCAGGACGCCGGCCACCAGCGGGACGGTCATCAGCCCGGCGAGCCGGAGTTGCCACTTCCGCCGCGCCCGCCGGGTCAGGTTGGTCGGCGGGTCGAACGGGCACGGTTCGGCGTGGGCGATGGCCGCGTCGCACTGCGGGTTGGTGTGGTGCGGGACGTGAGCCGCCAGCAGGGCGTGCAGTTCGGCCGCCGACTGGAACCGCCGGTCGGGCTCCTTGGCCAGCAGCCGGTCGATGACGTCCTCGAACCAGTCGGGCACGTCCGGAGCCAGTTTGTGAACGGGGACGTGCGGGTCGTCGGCCACCCGGCGGAGGACGGCCAGCGGCGTCTTGCCGTCGAACGGCGGCTGCCCGGTGACGGCTTCGTACAGGACCACGCCCAGACTGAACAGGTCGGCCCGGTGGTCCACGTCGTCCCCGCGGGCCTGCTCGGGGGCCATGTAGAGCGGCGTGCCCGACACGAACCCGGTCTTCGTCAGCTTCAGATCCTCGGTCGCGCGGGCCAGCCCGAAGTCGGTCAGTTTGACGCGATCCGTACCGCCTTCCAGGAGGATGTTGCCCGGCTTCACGTCGCGGTGGATCAGCCCAGTCGCGTGGGCGGCCGCCAGCCCGGCGGCGGCTTGCGCGCCGACCCGCACGGCCTCCGCCACGGGCAGCTTCTTCACCCGCCGCAGCCGCTGTTCCAGGGACTCGCCGGTGACCAGTTGCATGACCAGGAACGGCAGCCCGGACGTCACGTCCTCATCGACCTGGTGAATGGTGACGATGTTCTCGCTGGCGACGGACGCGGCGGCGCGGGCCTCCCGGCAGAACCGCTGGCGGGCGGTGTCGTTGCCGGCCAGTTGGGGGTCGAGGATCTTCAGCGCCACGTCCCGCTGCAGCACCGGGTCGAAGGCGTGCAGCACGACGCCCATGCCGCCCCGCCCGATCACGCGGTTCACCTCGAACCCGCCCATCCGCCCGATGCGGCCGGGGGTGGTGCTGCGGGAGAGGAAGTCGAGTTTCAGTTCGCCGGAGCGCGGGGTGAGATCGGTCGAGCGTTCGCGGGTGACGGCGAGCAGGGAGTGGTCCAGCGCCTGCCACAGGGCCGAGTGACGGGGCGGGTCGAGGCGGTCGATGTGGCGGACGGCCTCGGCCAGCACAGGGGATTCGCCGGTGGCCAGATTGTCCATCGCCCGCTGACAGCCGGAGCAATCGCACAGGTGCGCGGTGATCTCCTCCGCCCGGTCGTCGGTCAGGTCGCTATGGATCAACCCGCGCAGCTCGTCGCGGGTCGGGCACTCGATGCGGAGGACGGGGTGGGAAACGGCCATGGGTTCACTCGGGGTCGGGGCGAGCGGGCGGCCTGCCGCGACCCGCTCACCAGGCTTCGTTCTCGGCCATCAGCCGCTGCGCCTCGTCCCGCAGTCGGGCGAGGACCCGGCTCTTGGCGACGTACACCGCGCCGGGGGTCATTTTCAAGTCGGCCCCGACATCCTGGGCCGGGCGGCCGTCCACGGCCGTGCCCCAGAACGCCTGCCAGGTGGCCGGCTGGAACTCGTGCCGCACCCGCTCCATCGCCTTCGCCGAGATCCGCCGCTGGTACTCCAACTCCCACTCCCGCTCCTGCTCGTCGGGCTTGCCGGGAAGGGAGTCCAGGCGTTCCTGGGAGGCCGAGTCGCCGACCGCCTTCGGCCGGTTCTTGTTGGCCGACAGGAAGTTGTAAATCTTGTTCCGGGTGACGGTGTACAGCCAGCCGCGGAAGGTGCCTCGCTTCGGGTCGTAATCCATCCGCTCGGCGTTCCGGGCGACGCTTCTCAGTACGTCTTGGACCAGGTCGGCGGCGTCCGCGTCCTGGAGGCCGCGTTTGCGGGCGAACCCGTACACGACCGGGCCGTACAAGTTCACGAACTCGGTCCACGCCGTCACGTCACCCGCATCCTTGATGCGGACGAGCAGAGTGGCGCGGGTGATCGGAGCCTCCGCCATTCGTCACCGGGAACCGGAACGGGGATAGTGGAGAGGTATTGTACCAATTCCCACTCCCAAAAACCCGCCCACCGATCCCCGGCCGACGCGGCCCGCAGGGGCTACACCCGCTCGATCACTTCCTCGGCCGGGTAGCGCACCTTCGCCAAACTGGCGGAGGTGTCGTCCGCCGCCCGGTGGCCGGCCGTCGCCACCACCCGCGCGGCGTACCCCTTGGCGGTCAACCCGAGTACCTCGTCGTACTTCTCCGGGACGAAGCCCTCCATCGGGCAGGCGTCCACTCCCAGCAGCGCGGCGGTCGTCAGGAACACCCCCAGGGCGATGAACAACTGTCGGCTCATCCACACGTCGATGTCCGCGGCCGACTGCCGGGTGAGCGACCCGACCACCATCCCCTTGTAAACGTTCAACTTCTCGACGGGGATGTTCCGCACCGCGGCGGAGCGGGCGATCAGTCGCTCGGCGTCGGAGGGACCGACGTCCGTCTTCACCGCGAACACGACCAGGTGGGAGGCGTCCACGATCTGCCGCTGGCCCCACGAGTGCGGTAACAGTCGCTCCCGCACGGCCGGCGTCTCGACGACGAAGAACTTCCACGGCTGTAGGCCGTAACTGGACGGCGACAGCACGAGCGACTGTTCGAGGACGGCCCACGTGTCGGCCGCGATCTTCCGGGTCGGGTCGAACTTCTTGACGGCGTACCGCCACGTCAGGGCGGCGAGCGCGGCGTCGGGCGAAACGACGGACATTCGGAGTCTCGGAGGGGCAGCGGACTGTCAGTTAGCCGGCGATTCGGCCGCTCCGGTATTTTACCAGTAGCCGGCAAGGGGGCTTACAGACGGAGTCGGGATTGGCCCAGGGCCATTTCTGGTTTGAGGTTGGCGAAGGTTGGGGGATTGGGTATCAGGCTGCTTTCCGCCGTTCGGGAGGTTGAGCCGTGCCGAAGTCGCTCGTCGAGGTGTTCCACACCGTCTTCGATCCCCGCTCCCGCCAGGGG
>JBBRUO010000290.1:0-7494 GCA_038247725.1 Gemmatales bacterium | reverse complement strand
CCAACTGGTCGTCTTCTTTCCCGCCAATGCCTCACTCCAGCCCCACCGCGTTGCGGGACTCCTTCCGCAGTTCGCCCTTCGGCGTCTTGGCGTCCACCGCCAGCCACCCCTTTTGGGCCTCGGCCGCCGCTTGCTCGCCGGTGAGGGTGCCGCTCGCGGCCTGTCGCGCGGCGGCGGCCAACACCGCCACCCGCTCGGCGTGGTCGGGCGTGCGGATCGGATACACCGGCTCGCGGCACTGCACATCGACGAACCCCGCCACCGCCCGCGCCAGTTGCTCGGTGCGGACGGCGTCGAACCCGTACCGCTGCCAGCGGGTCGCTTTCTCGTCCGTCGCGATGTGCGAGTAGCGGAACGGCCCGGCCCCCAAGGACACGTTGCCGAGGGTGTCGTCGGCCCCGTCGGGTCCGGCGAGGGTGGCCAGGAAGTCCCACGCCGCCTCACCCGCCGTCGTCCGCTGGAACACCACGCCCAGTCGCCCGCCCGCGCCCAAGTACGGGACGTAGTTGCGCCCGCCGGTGGCGGGTCGCGCGATCCCGTCCGGCTCGTACCAGACGGCCGAACCGGGCAGCGGGGCGAGGCCGAACTGGGGGGCCGTCGCGCCGTCCAGGCCCTTCGGCAGTTTCGCCACGTCCGCCAGCGACAGCACCGCCGCCACCGCCGTACCGCTCACGAGTGCCTCGCGCGGGTCGCCGGCGGGCGTACGGTATTTGGCCGTGTCGTGAAACCACCCGAACGCGGTGACGAACGACGGGGCGGTGAGGCGGGGGGTGGCGGTGTCCGGATCGACGTGGAAGCGGAAGGCCGTCCGCGACGGGGCCGGGTCTGGGGTCGCCCCCTTCGGCACCGGGGCGGACTCACTGGCCGAGCGGTCATAGCACGCGGCCACCTGATTGAAGGCGACGGCGGCGGCGGTCGGGTCCGCGGGGAAGGGTGGGAGGGGCGGCTTGCCGTCGAGGGTGTGGAACGTCTCGGCCACGTCGCGGAGGTCTTCCCACGTCCGCGGCGGGGCCAGTTCCCGCCGGTACTTCGCGCGGTAGGCGTCGGCCGCTTTCGGGTCGGCGAAGCGGTCGGTTCGGTACGCCAGCACGTACCCGCTTCCCGCGAGCGGCAAGGCCAGCGGCCGCCGGCCCCAGTTGCACAACTTGTCCTGGAACGCGGGCAGCACCTCGGACCATTTCAGCGCGGTGTCGCGCTCGGTGAGGGCCCCCGGCCGCGCCGCCAGCACGTCGGCGACGGCGAACTCGCCCAGTCGCACCGGGGGGATGACGGCCACGTCCGCTTGCGTCCAGTCGGGTTCGAGGACCACCGCCCCGCCGGTGCGGGTGCCCCAGATCCGCCCCCGCGCGAGGAACTCGTCGGCGTACTCGGCGTCGGCGCACGCCAGTCGCACCGTCACCCCGGCGAACGGCTGCGGTTTGGGCATGTCCACCGGCATCGGCGGGCGGCACCCGCCAACGGCCGCGACGGCCAGGACGACCGCGAGCATTCGGCGGGTGGCTGCGCGGCAGGAGAAACGGATTGCCTGTTGCATTCGGGCGTGCCTCGTGATTAAAATACTATGGACGACGCTACCGGCCGCTTTCATCGATCGCCCCGTAGCGATGGTTTCCTCTTCCGATTGTGCCGATACTCGAATGGGGCCGAACTTTTGCATTCGGCCTCGGTTCCGGTTTCCCGACTCGTATCGCTCGCCGACCGCGGTTCAAAACTCGCCCGCGGCTGATCGTGCGGAGGCATTCATCGCCCATGAAAGTGAACTTGATCGTCACGGCCGCCGGGCCGAATAACGGCCGGGCCATTGCCATCGTCGGGGGGAAGTTCCTCATCGGCCGCGATCCGGAGTGCCACTTGCGGCCGGCGTCGCAGGCGATCAGCAAGTTGCACTGCGCCATTCTCGTCCGTGACGGCAAGGTGTTCGCCCAGGACTACGGCAGCACCAACGGTACGCAGTTGAACGGCGAGACGTTCACCGGCGAACGGGAGTTGACCGACGGCTGCGCGCTCAAATTGGGGCCGCTGGAGTTCCGGGTGCAGATCCTTCAGACGGAGAAGCGGTCGGACAGCACCCCGCTGCCGGACGCGCTGAAGCCGCGCCAGTCGGAGGCGGCCTTAAAGTTGCAATCGGCCGTCGGGCAACCGGCGGCGAAGAAACCGGCCAGCACGCCCGGCACCGCGAAGGCGTCCGGGGCGGTCGCCCCAGTGCCGATCAAGCCGGCTCCCGCCCTGGCCGCTGACGGCGAGTCGTCGGACGACATCGACGCCGCCGCCATGCTGCTAGGCATGGACGACGACCCCTCTGCCACTCCCTCGGTACCGGACGGCAGCACCGTCCACGAGATGACGGCCGTGAACGCCGACGGCACCCCGGTCCCGAAGGCCCCCGACCCGAAGAAGAAGGGCACCCCGTCCGGGGCCGAGATGTCCGCCGCCGCCAACGACATCCTCCGCAAGTACATCCGCCGCACCGGGAATTGATGCCGTTCTGATGCACGGCACCCTGTTCGTCGTTTCCGGTGTCAACGACACCGGACTGGTCTCCACCGGGTGGTCTCGTGGCCTCCGCTCGGCCGGGTTGCCGCACGTGATCGAAACGTTCACCTGGCAACAGCGACGGTGGTGGTCGTACCTGACTTACGCCGACCTGTGGCGGGTTCAGTACCACCACCGTCAAGCGGAGGAGTTAGCTGACCGCATCCGGGCGGCGCGTGCGACTGGTCCGGTTCATGTCTTCGCCCACTCCGCCGGCACCGCGATCACCGCATACGCTTTGGCGCGACTCGCCCCCGACGAGACGGTGTGTTCGGCGGTGTTCGTCGCCTCCGGGCTGTCCTCGCGTTTCGATCTGACTCCCGCGCTGAACCGGTGCGACGCCGGCATCCTGTCGGTGGAGTGCGCGACCGATTTTCTCACTCTCGGCATCGGCACCTCGATTCTCGGCACCTGCGATCGCCGCTGGCGTCCGGCCGCCGGGTTGCTTGGGTTTCGCGCACCGGCTCACGAACTCGCGTACCGGAAACTGCACACGCTTCGGTGGTCACTCCGGCACTTGAAAGCCGGATGGATCGGCGGACACATTTTCTCCGCCGTGCCGGGGTTCGCCCGAACGGTCCTCGCGGACTGGGTTCGTCGGGCGGAGTCCCTGTGTCCCAAGCCTGCCGCAACTCTCACATGATTTCTCTCCCCTGGTCCGCTCGTGAACTCACCGCCTTCCGCCGCCGGTTGCTCGCGTGGTTCGACGCCCGCCAACGGAACCTGCCGTGGCGGGCGAACCGCGACCCGTACCGCATCTGGGTCTCGGAGGTGATGCTCCAGCAGACCACCGTCGCCGCCGTCGTCCCGTTCTTCCACCGCTTCGTCGAAGCGTTTCCCACCGTCCGCGCTCTCGCCGCCGCCGACGAGCAGCAAGTCCTCTCGTCCTGGCAAGGCCTCGGCTACTACCGCCGCGCCCGGCACCTCCACGCCGCCGCCCAGTTCCTCGCCGAACACCACCCGGACGAACTGCCCGACGACCCCGCCGTCTGGGAGAGTTTGCCCGGTGTCGGTCGGTACATCCTCGGCGCGGTGCTCTCGCAGGCGTTCGACCGCCGGTTGCCCGTCGTCGAGGCGAACACCCTCCGGGTGCTGTCCCGGTTGTTCGGCTCCCGGCTCGACCCCCGCGATGGCGACGGCAAGAAATGGGTGTGGGAAGCCGCCGAGGCGGTCCTGCCCCGCAAGCGCGTCGGCGACTTCAACCAGGCGATGATGGAACTCGGCGCGCTAGTCTGTACCCCGGCGAATCCGGATTGCGGCGCGTGCCCGGCCCGCACCGTCTGCGTCGCCAAGCGGGATGGCACGCAGTCCGAAATTCCGCCGAAGCTCAAGGAGAAGCCGCGCGTCGCGGTGGCGGAAGTGGCCGTGGCCGTCCGCGACGGCTCGCGGGTGTTGCTCTGCCGCCGCCCGCCGACCGCCACCCGCTGGGCGAACATGTGGGAACTGCCGCGCGGCGAGGTGATCGACGGCGAGGCCATCGCCGAAGCCGCCGCACGGGTGGCGAAGGAGTTGACGAGTTTGGACGTGGAAATCGGAACCGAGGTGATGACCATTCGTCACGGCGTGACGCGGTTCGACATCGCGTTGACGTGCCTGGAAGCGAGTCGGTGGAGTGGCGAGTTCGCGTCCGCCTTTTATCCCGCTGGCGAGTGGCTGACCCCCACCGAATGGACTGGCCGGCCCGCCAGCACCTCGCAGCGGCAGTTGCTCGCGGAACTGGCGAAGCCGAACCGGGCGCGGCGGCTGTTCTGACCGCCGGTCACCCGCCGGCAATGTCGTACTGCTCGATCTTGCGGTACAGGGAACTCAGACCGATCTTCAGCCGTCGGGCGGCCTCCCGCTTGTCCGGCGTCTCGGTGAGGATCCGACCGATGTGCCGCTTCTCGAACCGTTTCACCGCCTCGGACAGGTCGTCCACGGCGGCGGGGTCGAGCGCCAGCGGGGTCGCGAACAGGTCGGGCGGCAGGTCGGCGGCTTCCACCGTCGGCGGCTCGCCGAGAATGACCGCCCGCTGAACGGCGTTGTCCAACTCGCGGATGTTGCCCGGCCAGGCGTAACTCTGGATCCGCCGGATCGCGTCCTGGCTCAGCCCGGTGAACTTCTTCCCCGCCGCCTTCGCGTGCTTGGTCAGGAGCGCCTCGACCAACTCCGGCAGGTCGTCCCGGCGGTCGCGGAGCGGGGGCAGGGTGATGGCCACCACGTTCAGCCGGAAGAACAGGTCTTGGCGGAACCGGCCGCCGGCCACTTCCTTCGCCAGATCCTTGTTCGTCGCCGCCAGGATGCGGGCCAGCACCCGCACCGGCTCGTTCGCCCCGACCGGCATCACCTCTTTCTGCTCGATCGCGCGGAGCAACTTCGCCTGCGTGGCCAGCGGCAGCTCGCCGATCTCGTCCAGGAAGACGGTGCCCGCGCCGGCGTGGACGAACACCCCGGCGGTGTCCCGGTCGGCTCCCGTGTACGCCCCCCGGCGGTGCCCGAACAGTTGGTTTTCCAGCAACTCGCCCGGAATCGCCGCGCAGTTCACCGCCACGAACCGGCCGTCGGTCGGCTTGGCCGATTGGGCGAACCGGTGAACGGCGCGGGCCATCAACTCCTTCCCGGTGCCGCTCTCGCCGAGGATCAGCACCGTGGACGGGCTGGGCGCGACCCGCCGGGCGAGGTCCATCACCGCCCGCATCGCCGGGCTGCGGCCGACGACCATCTCGCCGTTCTCGGCGTCGCGGTGCAGCTCCCGTCGCAGCCACTGGTTCTCGCGGGTCAACTCCCGCTGGGCGAGCAGCCGGCGGATCTTCTCGTGGACCTCGTGCAGCAAGATCGGCTTGATGAGGTAGTCCGACGCGCCCTTCTGGAACGCCTCGACCGCCGTTTCCACGGTACCGTAAGCGGTGATGAGGATGACGAGCGTGTCCGGGCAGGAGGCGCGGAGGCTCGCCAGCACCTGGAGGCCGTCGATCCCCGGCAGGTGGAGGTCGCACAAAGCCAGGTCGAACTTGCCGGCGGTGGCACGGGCCACCGCTTCTTCCCCCGTGCCGCACCCGGCCACCGAGTACCCCTCCTGTTGAAGGAATTCGCACAAGGTGTCACGGATCACCGGCTCGTCGTCAATGACAAGAACAGCGGGCGCGGTAAGAGCGAGGGCGGGTGGCATCAAAGAAAGCCTTCAACTTTCGTGCCGTAAGCGTGTCACGCGACCGGCAGCTCGACCCGAAACGCGGCCCCGCGGCCGGGTGTGGAGTCCACGGTCACGCGGCCGCCGTGCGCCTCGACGATGCGGCGGACGACGAACAGACCCAACCCGGTGCCGTGCCGCTTGGTGGTAACATACGGGCGAAAGAGCCGGGCCAGCGTCGGCCCGTCGATCCCGGTGCCGTCGTCCGCCACCGACAAGACGACCGGACCGGCCGAGGTATCTCTAGACGCGGTCACGACGATGCGGCCACCTTTGTCCGTGGCGTCGATGGCGTTCAGCACCAGGTTGAACACCACTTGCACCAGTTGGCCCCGCACCCCGGCCAGCACCGGCAGGTCGGCCGGCACGCTCACCGTCAGGTCGCGGTTCTTCCCGCCCTTGTAGTATTTGGCGATCCCCAACGCTTCGTCGATCACCTCCCGCACCCGGACCCGGCCGACGGTGTCGTCGGCCGGCCGGCTGAACGTCACAAGCTCGCGCAAGATGGCCGGGATGCGGGCGAGTTGCGTCGTCACCACGGTCAGCTTCTCGCGCGTGTAGGCGTCCGGGTCGCGGCGTTCCAGCATCTGAACGATGCCGCTGATACCGGTGAGCGGGTTGCCCACCTCGTGCGCGATACCGGCCGCCAGCAGGCCGAACGCCGCCATCTTCTCCTGGTGCTGCACCTGGGCTTGCGACTCCTCCAGTTGCCGGGTGCGGTCGGCGATGCGGCGCTCCAAGTCTTGCTGGTTCGCGGTCAGTTCGGCGTTCAGCCGGCGGAGGTCGTCCCCGGCTCTCTGCAACATCCGCGCCATCGCCCCGGCCGCCCACGTCACCCACGCCAGGATGACCAGCGTGAGCAGGTACAGCGACACGTCCCGTTCGGAGGCGTCGGTGAACAGGAACAGGGCCGAGTAGCTGAGGCCGTCCATCCCGCAGGTGGCGAACGTGACCCGCGGCGCGTGCCGCATGGCGCAGCAGACGAGCGAGAGCAGGTAATAGAAGCGGAACGGCGAATCCAGCCCGGTGTCGAACCGGCAGAGCAACCCGATGAACACCGCCTCCAGCGCGGACACGGCCAGCGGGTAATCGCGAAGGAACACCCGGCCGCGCGCGTAGACGAGAGTGTTCAGCGCGGTGAACGCGAAGCCGAGGGCGAGCATCACGTTCAGCGGCAGCGGGTCCGTGGCCCGCCCGAAGTTCGCCAGCAGCACGCCGACGACGAGGCCGAACCAGCGGATGGACACGGCCACCGACTCGGCGGCGAGGTCGAGCGCGCCGGGGTCCGGCCGGGGGGCGAGGCGGTTCAGCATGAGGTCAGGATACGGACGCCCGCGCCGCCAGCCGTTCCAGCAGCTTCGGTAGCGTTTCCCCGGACGGGCCGTACAGCCCCACGTCCGCCGTGTGGCTGGCGTCGGTCTTCGTCAAATTGCACTCGATCACCGTCGCGCCGTTCGCTTTCGCGATGGGGATGACCGACGCGGCCGGGTAGACGACCGCGGACGTGCCGACCACCAGCAGCACGCTGCACTCGTGCGCGGCCATCTGCGCCGCTTCCCAGATGTCTTCCGGCAGCGCCTCGTGGAACCAGACGATATCCGGGCGCAAGAAGCCACCGCACGGCGAACAAATGGGCCGGTCGCCGAGATTCTCCAGCCCGCGCTCCTCGGTTTTCTCGCAATTCGTGCAGCGGGTCCGCCGCAAACTGCCGTGGATTTCCAGCACGTTTCGGCTGCCGGCCTGCTGGTGCAGGCCGTCCACGTTCTGCGTGACCAGTGTGAACCCGTCGCCGT
>JBBRUO010000289.1:0-7501 GCA_038247725.1 Gemmatales bacterium | reverse complement strand
CGGAACAGGAACGGCCCGCGGCTGTCGCTGGCGGTGACGGCGTCCGCCCGCCGGTTCATCAGCGCGGCGAACAGGCTCTTCCGCATCAGCCAGGCGGTCGGCGCGTCCACCGCGTCGGGCAACTTGGCCTCCATCGCGGCCACGTCCTGCGGCTGGAAGGTGTCGCCGTTCGCACCGGTGACGGCGGCGGTGTGGGTGCCGATGCCAGGGTAGGTGGTGACGCCCTTGATCTGCGTCCCGCCGCTGCCTTCCAGCATCGCCAGGTCGGCCTTCAGCGCGGCGGCGCGGGCCATGTCGAACCGCACCAGCCCCTCGGCGCTGGCGGACGCGAACCGCAGCAACTCGTTGTTGAGTTTCACCAGCACGCCGAGCTTTTTGGCCTGCAACTCCAGCGTGCCGGTGGTCGGCGTGCTATCGGTGATGGCCGCCCCCTCGCCGACCCAGTAGGCGGTGCTGGCGGCGGACAACTTGGGGAACTGGATGCGGCCGTTCGGCGGCAGGGCGACCTCCCGCGCGCCGGCCGCCGCGAACGCCTCCATGTTCCGTTGCAGGTCGATCAGCTCGCCGAGCATCGGCAGCGGCACCAGCGACCCGCCGGCCGTGTCCGTCAGCGTGCCCAGCGCCTTCCCCCGCAGGCCCAACTTGCGGCCGATCCAGTCGGCCTCGTCGGGGTCGAACTTCCCGGCCTGCGCGGTCATCTTCTGGCGCAGTTCGGTTTGCAGCCGCTGGCCGTTCGGCTCGAACGCCGGCAGGTGTTCGGACGCCAGCGGCACCAGGAACGACTGCGCCCCGTGGTGCGGCAGGAACCCGTACCCGGCGTACAGCTCCTGCAACTGGCGGTGCGCGTGGATCTCCTCCTTGGCCTGGTCCGGGCCGACGTACCCCAGCGCGAAGGCGGCCGCCTTCAGCACCGAGTAGCCGACCGAGTCCTGGTACACCGGGCCGGAGGTGACCCACGGCACCCGCCGGGGCGGGGCGGCGCGGGTCGCCTTCTCGACGGCCGTGGTGGTGCTGTCCTCGATGAACCGCACCAATTCGTCGCGGGTGTGGAACTTGTCGTCGGCCGTCGGGTCGGTCGCGGTCATGGGGAACTCCTGGGTTTGGGGTTTGGTTCGTTCCCCCCTCCCCTGGCGGTAGGGGGGTTTGGGGGGAGGGGGTTGGCGCAACCAATTCCCCTCTCCCCTAACCCCTCCCCCGTCAGGGGAGGGGGACCAGCATTAAGCCATCAACTCCGCCATCACGTCGGTCGGGTACGCGCGGAAGAACTTCCCGCCGATGTCGTCCGGCACGCGGGCCAGCCAGTCCTTCAGCGGCTGGCACTTGACGAACCCCTTTTGCAGCGCGACCGTCAGCGCGCCGGGGTTCTCCGGGATCGGCACCGCCGAGTATTCGAGCAACTCCCACTCGTCGATCCGCAGCGCGGGTCGCCCGCCGGGACCGGGGATGCGGAACGCCTTCCGCGGCACGAACCCGATGGACCACGCCCGCAGCACCTTCTGCTCGTACAGGCGGAACACGTCCTCCGCGAACGGCACGCCCTCGGCGAACCGCGTCTCGGCGACCACGCGGTTCGGCTGCACGTCGAGCCACTCGCACACCCCGATGGGCGGCACGGCGACGCGGTTGTGCGCCCACAGCACCACCGGGTTGAGCAGGAACTCGTCGGCGTTCTTGAGGCCGCGCGGGACGACCACGTCGCCCACGCGGTCGGGGTCGGCGGTGGTGATGACGCTGCGGATCCGCATCCGCCCGGCGTCGGCGGTGAGCGTGTGGGCGCGCGGGTCCGCCCGGATCATGGCCGGCATGAGGCACCTGTGGGGTAGAAGGCAGGGGTCAGAAGACAGGAAGCAGAAGAGGATTCACCGCAGAGGGCACGGGAGAAGACAGGAAGAGAGTGAAGCTGTTTGAAACTCAGTCTTCCCTCTTTCTCATGTGCCCTCTTGTGCCCTCTGCGGTGAAATCATCTGAACGGGTAAGATCGGTGCGTCGAACCGCGGGTCCGGGATCGGTTTCAGGCCCCGGCTCTTGCGGATCTCGTTGTACGTTCGCAGGCCCAGCCTCGCGTCGAGTTCGTCGTCGTGGCGGCGCTCGTCCGGGTTCCGCGGTGAGCAGTCGGGGAACGTCACCACCACGTCCGGCCCGTACCGCCGGGCGAGGTCGCGGGTCAGCGATTGCCCGATCAGTTCCAGCTTCGGTTGAATGGTTCCTTCGCAGAACATCACCCGCGCGCCGAGCCAGATGTTCGCCCCCAGTCCGGCGTTCTCGACGATGCCGGTGATCGGCGGCGGCACCCGGAACACGGCCAGGATCTCATCGCGGGTCATCTTCGCCGAGTTGAGGAAGTCCATCTCGGCCGGCGTCAGCGTCCACGGCGACGCCTTCAACCCCTGCTCCAGCACCATCGGCCGGTGCCAGTTGGTCCGCCCGGCGAACTTGGAGTCGAGCTTCTCTTCCATCCGCTGCACGGTCTGATCCGTCAGCATCTGCTCGGTTTGCAACACCACGCCGGGGCGCGGGCCGGCCAAGAACGTCTGATACCGCGACTTCAGCAACTCGGTGTTCGCGTCCACCGTCAGGGCGTTCGCTTGCAGCGGGGACAGGCCGTAGTGCGGGTGCAGCGGGTTCGGGTACTTCAGGTGGATGATCTCGTGCGGGGCGAAGTCCTGGGCCGGCACGCCCGGCGCGGCGATCTGGTACCCCTTCACGAAGTGCGCCGCGTCGGGCACCACCCGCACCCACGGCGTCGGCACCACCCACACCTCCACTGGCAGCCCGTTGTCACCGTCGGCGACGTGCCAGAAGCAGTTGCCCGTCAGTTCCAGCGACACGACGGTCAGATACCACAGTTCCCACGGCGTCAGCCACGGGTTCGGGGCGTCCAGCAATCGGGCGAGCGGGTGCGAAATCGGCAGCGGGGTGTGGTCGTGTTCGGCGGTGCCGGTGTTGCGGAACAGGTACGGCTTCTGGCGGGCGACCTCCTGGGCGATGGCGTTCACCGCCGCGTACACCCACGAGCGGTAGTTGCGGAGTTGCTCGGTCGGGTCGTCCTGCCACCACCCGCCGGCCGGCGCGTGGGGCGGGGTCAGGGCGGCGACGATCCGCGGGGCGGCCGGGGGCGGCGGTTGCCGCTGTTTGAACAGCGACCCGAACCGGGATAACCAGGGCATGACGGCACCTCACGTTGTGAAATCGGAGTTCTTGCTTCCGGCCTGAAGGGCCGGTTCCGTCAGCCCAGGCCGTGAGGCCTGGGGTTGTGGTCGGCACAACGAACCGGCCCTGAAAGGGCCGTTCACGGCGCATCACGAACGACCCTTTCAGGGCCGGGAGATTGAAACGGCAGAGTACCCAGGCCTCACGGCCTGGGCTGACGGAACCGGCCCTTCAGGCCGGAAACATCCACGTCATCCGCGCTGGAATCCGCGTCCTCCGCGTTCCCGTTTTGAATTGGAGTCTGCTTCCGATAACCCAGCGACCGCAGGACGAAGAGGATGTCGCTCCACGCCGGGTAGCGGCGGTGGTAGCGGACCTGGAAGTCGTGGACGGCGCGGCCGAACTCGACCTCCTCGTCGGTCAGTTCGCTGCCGGGGTTATTGGCGGAGAGGCCCGCATACGAGTCGCGGGGGTGGGCCGGAGGGTCGGTCACGGTCACGCCTCCGAGTTCGGTTATTTTGTATAGTAGTGTATATGGGTTCCGTTTTTGTTTTGTCAAGGAATTCCGCCGGGAATCACCGAAGTCTCGCTCGGCGACCCGCGTGGCGGCGAGGTACGACCCCGAAGTCGGCGTCCCTCGCACCCGTCCGCCACTTCGCGTACACTGCGGCTTCCCACCCCTGGAGGCCCTTTCCCATGCGCGCCGCCCTCTTCGCCCTGTTCGTCGCGTCCCCCGCCGTCGCTGCCGACCCGCAACTGACGGCCGGCGCGTTCGCTCAGGATGTCACGCCCAAGACGTTCCCCGTCTCGGTCAACGGCGGGTTCACCGACCGCCAAGCCACGAAGGCCAACGACCCGCTGCACGCCCGCGCGCTCGTCCTCGACGACGGCACCACGGCCGTCGCCCTGGTCGTCGTCGATAGCTGCCTGATCCCGCGTGACCTGATGGACGCGGCGAAGGCGAAGGCCGCGAAGGCGACCGGCATCCCGGCCAAGCACATGCTGATCTCGGCCACCCACACCCACACCGCGCCGACCGTCACCGCCGCGTTCGGCAGCCCGCCGGACGCGGAGTACGTCCAGTTCCTGACTGACGGCATCGCCGCCGCGATCACGAAAGCGCACGCCGCGCGAGTGCCGGCGAAGGTGGCGTTCGGCACGCACGACGAACCGAAGGAGGTGTTCAACCGGCGGTGGAAGACGAAGCCGGGGGCGATGAACCGTGACCCGTTCGGCGGCACCACCGACCGAGTGAAGATGAACCCCGGCCACCAGAACCCGAACATCGTCGAGCAGGCCGGGCCGGTGGACCCGCAGGTGAGCGTCATCGCCGTCCGCGACGCCGATGACAAGCCGCTGTCACTGTACGCGAACTACGGGCTGCACTACGTCGGCGACTTGCCCCCGCTGTCGGCGGACTACTTCGGCGTGTTCGGCGAGCTGATCGGCCCGAAGCTCGGCGCGGTGAAGGAGTCCACGTTCGTCGGCATGCTTTCCAACGGCACCAGCGGCGACGTGAACAACGTGGACTTCGCCAACCCGCCGAAGAAGACGAAGCCGGGTGAGCGGTGCCGGGCCGTGGCCGAGGTGGTGGCGACGGCGGCGACGAAGGCCGAGGCGGGTGCCCAGTATTCGAGCGCGGTGAGCATCGCCGTGGCGGAGGAGGAGTTGGAGTTCAAGGTGCGGAAGCCGACGGACGCGGAGATGGAGCGGGCGAAAGGGGTCATCGCCAAGGCCGGCGGGAAGCCGCTGACGACGGCCGAGCAGGTGTACGCCCGCGAGACCGTCGAGATCGCCAAGTACCCGGCCACGGTGAAGCTGAAGGTGCAGGCGATGCGGATCGGCGACCAAAGCGTCGTCGCCATCCCGTGCGAGGTGTTCGCCGAAATCGGCTTGAAAATCAAGAAGGAGTCGCCGTCGAAGCGGACGTTCGTGGTGAGCCTGGCGAACGGGTACAACGGCTACCTGCCGACGCCGGCGCAGCACGAACTGGGCGGGTACGAGACGTGGCGGGCGCGGAGCAGTTACCTGGAAGTGACGGCCTCCGACCGCATCACCGCGACCGCGCTGAAGCTGTTGACGGCGGTGAAGTGACGCGCGTCACGCCTCCAGCCGGACGGCGCAGAACTTGAACTCGGGGATCTTACCGAACGGGTCGAGGGCGTCGTTGGTCAGCACGTTCGCGGACGCCTCGCGGAAGTGGAACGGGATGAACACGCTGCCCGGCTGCACGCGGTCGCTGACCCGCACCGCCAGCCGGATGACGCCCCGCTTGCTGCGGACGGCGATCTCTTGGCCGTCGGCGAACCCGTGCGGCGTCAGGTCGGCCGGATTCACTTCGACGAACGGCGTCGGCTCCAGCGCGTCCAGCGCGGCCGACCGGCGGGTCATGGTGCCGGTGTGCCAGTGTTCCAGGACGCGGCCGGTGTTCAGCACCAGCGGGTACTCGGCGTCCGGCAACTCGGCGGCTTCGGCGAACTCGGCCGGCACGAACTTCGCCCGCCGGGTCTTGGTGGGGAAGCCGTCGTCGAAGAGGACGAGGTCGCCGATGTAATCGGCAGAGCCGCTCCCTTGCTGTCCCGGCTCGCCGGGGCGGTACGGCCACACCTTTCCGCCGCCGGTGAGCAGGTCGTAGTTCAACCCGGAGTAGCTGGGCGACAGGGCCGTGAGTTCGTCGAACACCTCGGCCGGACTGCCGTAGTTCATCGGGTAGCCGAGGCGGTTGGACAGGTCGCACAGCACTTCCCAATCGGTGCGGGCGTCGCCGGGGGTGGGGATGCACGGGCGGCCGATCTGCACCCGGCGGTCGGTGTTCGTGTACGTGCCGAGCTTCTCGAAGAAGCTGGACGCCGGCAGGATCACGTCGGCGAATTCGGCCGTCTCGGTGACGAAAATGTCTTGCACGGCCAGGAAGTCCAGGGCCGAAAGCGCCTTGCGAACCTTGTTCTGGTTGGGGTCCGAGAGGAACGGGTTTTCCCCCATCATGAACATGCCCTTCACCTCGCCGGTGAGCGCCGCCTTCACGATCTCGACGACCGTCAGCCCCTTCTTCGGGTCGAGCGGGACGCCCCACGCGGCCTCGAACTTGGCGCGAACCGCCTCGTCTTCCACCGGTTGATAATCGGGGTACACCATCGGAATGAGGCCGGAGTCGGACGCCCCTTGCACGTTGTTTTGGCCCCGCAGCGGGTGCAACCCGGTGCCCGGCCGGCCGACGTTGCCGGTGAGCAGGCACAGCGCGATGAGGCAGCGGGCGTTGTCGGTGCCGTGGGTGTGCTGGCTGATGCCCATGCCCCAGAAGACGATCACGTTCTTCGCGGTGCCGACCGCGCGGGCGATTTCGCGCAGCCTGTCCGCCGGGATGCCGCACACCGGCGCGACCCGCTCCGGCGGATACTGGGCGACGGTCGCCTTCAGTGCCTCGAAATTCTCGGTGTGTTTGGCGATGTACGCTTCATCCGTCAACCCCTCGGCGATGATGACGTGCAATAGCGCGTTGTAATACGCCACGTCGGTGCCGGGGCGAATCTGACAGTACCAGTTGGCGTAGTCGGCCATGACCGGGCGGCGGGGATCGACGACGAGCAGCTTCGTGCCGGCCTTCACCGCCTGCTTGAAGAACGTCGCCGCGACGGGGTGATTCACCGTCGGGTTCGACCCGGTAAGGAGAATGAGGTCCGCGTGCTTGGCGTTCCCGAACACGTCGGTGACGGACCCGCTGCCGATCCCTTCCATGAGCGCCGCGACGCTGCTGGCGTGGCACAGGCGGGTGCAGTGGTCCACGTTGTTCGTGCCGAGCGCCGCCCGCATCAGTTTCTGGAACAGGTACGCTTCCTCGTTGCTGCACTTGGCCGAGCCGAAGCCGGCCAGGGCGCGGGGGCCGTGCGCGGCTTTGATGCCGTTCAACTTCGTTGCGATCAGATCCAGGGCTTCGTCCCACGTCGCCTCGCGGAAGTGCGGCATGATGTGGGCGTAATCGACGCGGGCGTTCTTGCCGCCGCGGCTGTCGGCGACTTCGGGCGAGAGCGGCCCCTTCGGGTACGCCTCCGGCCGGCGGATGAGCGGCTTCGTCAGCCGCTGCTCGTGCATGGAATAGTCCCAGCCGTACCGCCCCTTCACGCACAGCCGACCTTCGTTCCCGCCGGCGTCCCGCCCTTCCGCCCACAGGATTTTCTTGGCCGACTTGTCCACGTGATACGTGATGGCGCAACCGACCCCGCAGTACGGGCAGACGCTCTCCACGTTGGCGGTGTCGGCGCGGGGCAGGAGCGGCAGGGAGATGACTTTGTTCGTCAGCGCGCCGGTCGGGCAGGCGGCCACGCACTCGCCGCAGCTCACGCAGGTGGACTCG
>JBBRUO010000288.1:0-7503 GCA_038247725.1 Gemmatales bacterium | reverse complement strand
CTCGCGCTGGGCGAAAGCGTGGCCGTCAACGGCGTCTGTCTGACGGTCGTGTCCCACGGCGCGGACAGCTTCGATTTCCAGGTCGGCCCGGAGACCGTTCACCGCACGGTTCTGGGTGGCATCGCGGCTGGGGATCGGGTGAACCTCGAACGGTCCCTGCGGGTCGGGGACTCCCTCGGCGGGCACTTCGTCACCGGCCACGTCGATACCGTCGGGCGGATTGTCTCCCGCGAGCGGGCCGGAGAGTGGGAGACCGTCTGGTTCGACTTCGACCCGGACTTCGATGACCTGATCGTACCCAAAGGCTCGATCGCCGTGGACGGCATCAGCCTGACCGTCGTGGACGTGGAACCGGGGCGGTTCAGCGTCATGCTCATCCCGCACACGCTGGCGAACACCACCCTGGGGGCGAAGGCCGCCGGCGACCGCGTGAACCTGGAATTCGACCTACTGGCGAAGCATGTGAAGAAGCTTCTGCGCTTGTCCCCCGCTTCTCCAATTCCCCCTCCCCCCTAACCCCCCTCCCGCCAGGGGAGGGGGGAACCAGCAAAGACACATCCTCATCCCGACCAGGGGAGAGGGGAACCGGACCTTATGCCCAAAAAGCCCGCCGAATTCCCGATGATGCCCGAAGGCGCGGACCCGACCGCGCCGCCGGTCGTGGACGCGCCGCCCGCGCCGGCGGTCGATCTGGAACCGCACACCGGCGGTCCGTCGCCCCGGCAGACGCTCTCGTACATTCGCGGGCTGCTGACCGGCCACGGCATCATCCCGAAGAACAAGCTCGGCCAGAACTTCCTCATCGACCTGAACTTGGTCGATCTGGTGGTGCGGGCGGGCGAGTTGACGAAAGCCGACAGCGTCCTCGAAGTGGGCACCGGTACCGGAACCCTCACTGGGCTGCTGGCGAAGGCCGCCGGCGCGGTGTTCACCGTCGAACTCGACCCGAACTTCCACCGGATGGCGAAGCACCTCCTCGGCCCGCGCCCCGACCTGAGGATGCACCTCGGCGACATCCTGGCGGGGAAGAACGTCCTCAACCCGGAGGTGCTGGCCGGCTGGGACGAAATCACCGCTCGCCTCGGTTGCACCCGCCGCAAGTTGATCGCCAACCTACCCTACGCCGTCGCCACGCCGATCATCACGAACCTGCTCATCGCCGGCGTGCCCATCGAGCGGATGGTGGTCATGGTGCAGTGGGAGATCGCCGAGCGGTTGCGGGCGGAGGTCGGCACGAAGGATTACAACTCGCTGAGCGTGCTGGTGCAAAGCGTCGCGGACGTGGAGACGATTCGAAAAGTCGGCCCGTCGAACTTCCACCCGCGGCCGAAGGTGGACTCGGCCATCGTGAGAATCACGCCAAACGCCCAGAAGCGGGCGCGGGTCGGCGACGTGAAGAAGTTCCGCGAGTTCCTCCGCGACCTCTATACGCTGCGGCGGAAGAACTTGCGGTCGGTGCTGTCCGGGTGGCCGCGCGGCAAGTCCGACAAGGCCGAGGTGGACGCGAAGTTGGTGGCCCTGGGGATCGACGGCAACATCCGCGCGGAGATGCTCGACGTGGACACGCACTTGCGGCTGTGCGAGGTGTTCGGGTGACACCGGCCCTTATGCCAGCAGGTACGCGAACCGCCCCCGCCACGCCTTCGGCACCTCGGCCGTCAGGGACACGGGGTCGTTCTTCGTCGGGTGCAGGAAGCTGAGCGCGCGGGCGTGCAAGCCGATGCCGGGGCCGAACCGGAACCGCCCGCCGTACTTGGTGTCGGCGTAAATCGGGCACCCGCGGCTGGCCAGTTGCACCCGGAGTTGGTGCTTGCGGCCGGTCTGCGGGCGGAGTTCGAGCAGCATCAGCCCGCCGTGCGTGGCCTTCACTTGGTAGTGGGTGCGGGCGGCCTTGGCGGTCGGCGTGTCGGGCGGGACGACGACCACGTTCCGGTTCACCTCGTCGTGGTACAGCCAGTCGTCGAACGTGCCCCACGGCGGAAGCTCCTCGCTCGCGGCCGACAGTTCCGCCACCGCCCAGTACGTCTTCTCCACGGCCCCCTCGCGGAACTGCTCGCTCAGGCGGGCGGCGGCCTTGCTCGTGCGGGCGAACACCAGCGCCCCGCTCGTGGGCTTGTCCAGCCGCTGCACGACGCCGAGGAAGACGTTGCCGGGCTTCCCGTACTTCTCTTTCAAATACGCCTTCGCCAACCGGTCCACGGTCTCTTCGGTGCCGTCGAAGTGCGTGGTCGGCCAGCCCGCCGGCTTGTTCAGCGCGAGCAGGTGGTTGTCCTCGTGCAGGATGTCGAGCAGGTCTTCGAACGCGGTCATGCCGGCACCGAAGAGAGGGAGCGGAATACCGTTATGATGCCACGGCCGGCGGCGAGTGCAACGCCGGAAGTGAGCGGGGCGGAACCCGCACCGTCACAACAGCAGCGCCTTGGCGAAGAGGAAGAAGATGGCGATGCCGGTGACGTCCACGAACGTCGCCACGAACGGGCCGGAGGCGACGGCGGGATCGCGGTTGAGTTTCTTGAAGATGAGCGGCAAGATCGCCCCGACGACGGTCCCCCACAGGCAGATGCTGAGGACCGACAGCCCGATGACGACACCCAGCGCCCAGCGGGGGATCGGCTCGCTTCGCACCTCGCTCCCGGCGGGAAACGTGTAAATCCAGTCGTCGCCCGCGGCCGCCGGCGCGGGGAGAGTCTCGTCCTCCGGCAACCGCACGCGGCTGAGTTTGTCCGTCGGCCGCGTCGTCTCGGTTCCAGCCGGCAGGGTGAAATCGCGCCTGTCGTCCGGGGCCAGCGGGGCGTTCGCAGGCACCCGCACGGTGAACGCCTGCTTCGCCGTCTGGGGTCCGCCGCGGGTGTCGCTCGGCGTGGCCGCGCCGCGGAAAAACGCGATCACGCCGAGCGTGGTGCCGAGCGCCAGCCCCATCAGCAATTCGCGGCGGAGAACCCGCTTCCAGTCCTTCAGCTCGAACTCGCCGAGCGCCATCGACCGCGTGATCAGCGTCGCCGCCTGCGCCCCGGAGTTGCCACCGGTGCTGATGCACAGCGGGATGAACAGGCTGAGCACCACCGCCGCGGCGATGGCGTCCTCGAAGTACGACATGACGCTGAACGTCGCGAGTTCGGCCACGAACAGCAGCGACAGCCAGAACGCCCGGCTCCGCCAGATCTTGCCGAAGCCGGCGTCCAGGTAGTTCTCGCCGAGCGGGCTGACCCCGGCTTGCCGTTGCAAGTCCTCGGTCGCTTCTTCCGTGATGACGTCGATGGCGTCGTCGTGGGTGACGATGCCGAGCATCCCGCCGTGGTCGTCCAGCACCGGCACGGCGATGAAGTCGTAACGGGCGAGCAGGTCGGCCGCCATCTCGCGGTCGTCGGTGTACTTCAGGCTGAGCAGTTCCTCTTCCATCCGGTCTTTCAGCAGCGCGTGACGGGGGGCGAGGATCAAGTCGCGCAGCGAGATGATGCCGAGCAGTTTGCGGGGGGCCAACCCGCCGTCGGGCGCGCGCGGCGCGTCGTCGAGGATGTAGATGTAGTAAATGGTCTCGCGGTCGGGGGCCTGCGCCCGCAGTTGGTCCACGGCCTCGGCGGCGGTCAGCGTCGGCGGCAGCCAGGCGTAGTCCGTCGTCATCATCGCGCCGACGGTGTTCTCACCGTATTCCACCAGCGTCTTGATGTCCCGCCGGTTGGCCTCGTCCACCAGCCGCAGCAGCGAGTCCTTCACCCGCGGGGGCAACCGGCGGAGCAGGTCCACGCGGTCGTCGTGGGACATCTTCTCGATGAGCTGGCCGAGTTGCGGGCGGGCCGGCCCCTCCACCATCTCGATCTGCATCGGCGACGGCAGGTATTCGAAGATGGCCGCCTGCCTGCGGATGTCGGTGTGCCCGAGCAGTTGCCAGATTTGGTCGGCGTCGAACTCTTCCTCGACCGCCTCGGCGATGGTCGCCGGGTGCAGTTCCTCGCACAGCGCGGCGAGGCCAGCGGCGTCGTTCTGCGCCAGCATGTCGCGGATTTCGGGGCTGAACAGCGGGTTGGACACGACCACTCCGTTGGCAAAAAAACCGGTTCAATCCGCGCTGCCCACCCGCCTCACGTCGCCTCCGGTCGGCGGTGACCGGAGTTCGCCCGCCGGGAGACCCTCGATGTCCGCCGCTTTTCCGCGAAGGAGTAGAACATCGCGGAATCGCCGGCGTTCGTCAACTCAGTGGGTTAACGGCTCAGCTTGTCACCGCCGGGGGGCGGGGTTTGGCCGACGGTGGCGAGGGCCAGCGTCAGGAAGTCCGTCGCGACGGCCTGCACCTGGGCGTCGATGCGGGCGCAACGAGCCTGCCAGTCGGCCTCCGGCGAACCGGGGGTCATCGGCTGCGAACTCACCTCCATGTACGCTTTCGCCTTCGGCTCGGTGCCACTCGGCCGCAGGCACACCTTCGCCTCGATGCCGTCGCCCGTCAGCCGGAAGATGAGGAAGTTCCGCGCGGCCTTGTCGGTGTCGCCCTTGAACGGCCCCATCTTCCCGCCCTCGTCTTGCAAGTCCTCGACCGACACCACCTTCAGCCCGCCGATCCGCTTCGGCGGGTTGCGCCGGAGCGTGTCGAGCATCTTCTCCATGTTCTCCTTCCCTTCCAGGCCGGTCATGATGAGGTTGAGGAGTTCGTTGCGGTAGTAGCCGAACTGCCGGCTCAAGTCGTCGAGCAGGTCCGGGATGGTCCGCTTGTTCCGCTTCAGGTGCAGGGCGAGTTCGGCCAGCAGCAGTGCCGCGCACGCCGAGTCCTTGTCCCGCAGGGCGGCGGTGGCGAGGATGCCGTGGCTCTCTTCGGTGGCGATGACGAAGTCGGCCGGGGTGCCCTTCACGTCCCCGAACTGGCCGGTGCTTTCCAACTGCCACAGCACGTCGGCGTGGTACTTGAACCCGACGAGCAGGTCGTGGACCACCTGCGCGCCGAACTGCCGGCTGATGCGGGTGATCTGCCCCGTCGTCACCTCGGTGGTGATGACGATGGGCGAGGCCGGCAAGTCCCCTTGCGCGGCGAGGCGGGACAGTTTGAAGTAGGTGAGCAGCGCGGCGAGTTCCTGCCCGGTGAGGAAGCGGTAGTCGCCGGCCTCGGTGCGGGCCATGCCCCCCAGTCGATCCGCGTCCGGGTCGGTGGCGATGACGACATCGGCCCCGACTTCTTTGGCCAACGCCTCGGCCCGGTCCAGGCACTCGCGGACTTCCGGGTTCGGCGTCTTGGTCACGTTCGGGAACTGGCCGTTCGGCTCGGCTTGTTCCTTCACGACATGGAGTTTGTACCCGGCGGCTTCCAGCGTTTCCCCGGCGCAGCCGGAGCCGACGCCGTGCAGCGGCGTGTACACGACCGTCAACTCCCCCTGCTTCGGCGGCGGGATGAGGGCGGTCTTCTTGCACAGGTCGATGTACGCGCGATGCGGGGCGTCATCGAGGAAGTGGACCTTGCCGGACTTCACCGCGTCGGGCCAGGGGAGGGTGCGGATGTCCGCCACTTGGTCCACCAATTCGCTCATGAGTTGGTCTTCCGGCGGTACCGGCTGCGCGCCCCGCTCGTCGTAGAACTTGCTGCCGTTGTCGTCTGGCGGGTTGTGGCTGGCGGTCATGTTCAGCCCGCCGTGGGCCGACAGGTGCCGGATCGTGAAGCTGAGTTCCGGGGTGCTGACGAACCGCGTAGTGTCCGGCGGCAGGATGTGGCTGTGGATGCCGTTGGCGGCGTACACCCCGGCCGCGAACTCGCAGAAGTTCCGGCTGGTCAGGCCGAGCACGGGGTTCGGCAGCGCCTCCGCGTAGTTGCCCCGCTTGTCCTCGAATTGCCGCACGTCGTAGGCGAGGACCACTTTCAGGTCCGTGTTGCCGGGGAACCGCTGCTTCAGGTATTCGCAGTGCCCTTGCACGCTGGCCCCCAGCGTCCACAGGTTCATCCGGTTCGGCCCGATGCCGACCGACCCGCGCCGCCCGCCGGTGCCGAACGGCATGATCTGGTAGAAGGAGTCGAGCAGGAGCGACCACTTGGCCTGCCCGATCAGCCGCTCGATCTGCGGCCGGTACTCGGCGAAGTCGGCGTGCGTCAGCCACGTCTCGATGTTGGCGGCGGCTTTCGCTTTCAGGGCGGGCTTGGCGTCGATGCCGGCGAAGCCGGCGCGGACGGCGGCGAGAAGGTCCATGCGGGGGAACCTTGGCGTGGGGAGGAGTGTCGTGGAGGATGTTGTACGACTGCGCTCAGTCACTGGACGCAGGCCGGGAGCCGTGCGACCGGCCTGCACGGGTATTGCAAAAGCTTCCACGTGGAAACTTTTACACATCAGCCATGCTACTTCTTCCGAAACATCACCCCGCGGTCGCACCGGGCGACCTCTTGCCACTGCTTCGATTTACTCAAGTACAGATCCAGCGCCGTCGGTTCGAGTTCCACCGCCAGCAACGCGACCTCGAATCCGTATTCCCCGGCCCAGGCGTCGAACCGCTCCGGGTGTTCGTATATGACATCGACGTAGTCCCGAATCCAGGCGTCGCCGTACAACTCGAAGCGGTCGTCCATGAAGATCTTCAGCGTCGGCGCGTGGTATAGCACGAACCCGCCGAGGTTGGCGTCGTTGAAGATGCGGGCACCGGGGGGCACGCTGGCGGCGTAGTGCTGAAGCGGTTCGGTGAGTTCCACCGGCCACGCCCGCTTGTCCAGGGTGGCCCACCCGCGGCCGACGAACGGGGCGTTCGCCCCGTTCGCTTGCATCCCCAGCCCGACCGCGAGCAGCACCGCCGGCATCGCCAGCCAGCCCCACCCGCGCGGCGTCTCGCTCGGTTCCGTCGCCAATGTGTCCCCGTGTTTCTTGATGAGCGCGTACCACTTCGTCGAAGTCCACGCATCGGCGATGACCACGGCCGCCGTCACCGCGAACAGTGGCCCCTGACGGATTCCTTTCAACGTGAGCAGGAACCACACCGCCGGCAGCAGCCACACCAGCCGCCACTTTCTTGGGTTCACTCCGAACAGCACGAAGGCGTAAAACGCGGCGAACCCGACCACCACCTGCCCGGCCGTGTGGTGGATGCTGAGTGGCTGATGCTCGCTGACCAACTCCGCCATCGCCGGCGAGCCGACGATCTTCCGCCAAGTGCGGATCATCTCCATGCCGAACGGGTTGACGAACGGCGTCAGGGCACACGCGGCGAGGACCGCGAGGAGGAAGAGTCTAGTTCTGTATTTCCGGGTCCCCCCCTCCCCTGGCGGGAGTGGGATTATGTCTTTGCTGGTTCCCCTCTCCCCTGTCGGAGAGGGGTTCGGGGTGAGGGGGAATGTAACGCGTGCGTGACAGCCAGGAACCGTAGGGGATTGAAACACCTCCCCTCGTTGAGGGGAGGTCGGTTGCGAAGCAACCGGGAGGGGAGATTCCGTATTGCTTGCTGAAGAGGGCCCGCCCCCCGCGGGGCGGGGGCCGCCCCCCCACCGGGGGGGGGGGGGGGGATGGGGGGGGGGGGGGCGCCCCCCGCCCCCCCCCCCGCGGGGGG
>JBBRUO010000287.1:0-7505 GCA_038247725.1 Gemmatales bacterium | reverse complement strand
GTCACGGTCAGGCCGCCGCCGGAGGCGATGGTGAGCACCCCGTTCAGACTCTTGTTGGTGGCCGTGCTGGCCGTCCCGGCCCCGGTCAGGGTAGTGGTTCCGGCCCCGCCCAGCGAACCGCCCGACCGGTCGAGCGACCCGTTCAGGGTGACCGTGCCGCCCGACGCCGGGGCAAAGGTGCCGCCCGAAAGGTTGAAGGTGGTTCCAGTCGCGGAGTTGAACGAACCGTCGATGGCCAGACTTCCCGCACTCAGGTTGTAAGTGTTGCTGGCGGTCACACCGGTGTTGTTGTTGAAGACGAAATTCCCGCCGACGGTGAGGTTTCCGCTGTGGGCGAACGTGACGACAGCCGAGGTGGCCTCCACTGTGGCGTTGTTGATGCTCTGGGTCGTTGTCAGGTTGACGGTGTAGTCGCCACCGCCTGCCAGAGTGCTGAAGAAGGCGTTGTCAGAAGCCGTGGGTGGACCGCCAGTCGGAGCCCAGGACGTGCTAGTTGACCAGTTCCCTGAAGTGCCAGGAGCTTGCCATGAGTAGTCTGCCGCAGAGGCCGGGGCAGACGTGATCGCGGCGATCACCAGAGCCGCGACGAACGAGCCGGCGAATCGAGTTCTCGGCATTGCGGAAGCTCCCAGTGGGCAGTGCGAGATTGTTGTTCCTGGGTCACTTGTATAACAGTCATCGTGGCCCGACAAGCTCGATTCATCCCAGGGGGAAAATGATTCGTGTTTGCCTGGGTTGTTGGTCTTGCTGCCGGAGGCCTTTTAGCCACAGTGAAAAAGTGAACTACAACTCCCATACAAGACTGGTTTTGCGGGCTGGAGGAATCGTTCGTCAGTCTCTAACTTAACCCCATGCCTAAAGGCGATCCGTTTACGGCGCTGTGTCAACTCGCGGCGGCCACCGACACCCGCGTGGTGGCCGACCTGCACCTGCACACCACCGCGTCCGACGGCGACCACACCCCGTCGCAGCTCGTCCACCTCGCGCGGAACGCTAATCTTGATGTCATCGCCGTCACCGATCACGACACCCTCGCCGGGTACGATGCGGCCGTCGCGCTGGGGTTGCCCCGGCCGGAGATCGTGCCCGGCGTGGAGGTGTCCGCCGAGTTCGACGGCCGCGAGGTTCACGTCCTCGGCCTGTTCGTGAATCCCGCGAACGCCGAACTGCGGGCCGCGCTGGAAGCGAGTTGCGCCGCGCGGCGGGAGCGGTTCCGGCGGTTCACGCGGGCGTTGGCCGACGGCGGCGCGGCCCTCGATGCGGGGCTGGTCGAAGTGACGGAGCGGGCGTCGGTCAGCCTCGGCCGGCGGCACCTCGCCGGGCTGCTGGTGCAAGGCGGCCACGCCCGAACGCGGTTCGACGCCTTCCGGCGGTTCCTGCAACCGCTCGCCGAGGCGGTGCCGCCGACGCACCTGATTCCGGTCGCGCGGGTGTTCGAGCTGATTCGCGGAGCAGGTGGGTTGTCGGCCCTGGCCCACCCCGGCGCGCGGTGGGACGAAGCCGCCGTCACCCGGCTGGCCGAGCTCGGACTGCAAGGGATCGAAACGCGGTTCCCCGCCGCGAACTTGAGCCGAACCGCGGAACTCACGCGGATCGCCGGGCGGTTGGGGTTGGCCTGCACCGGCGGCAGCGACTCGCACGCGGCGGCGGATCGCGCCGTCGGGTCCGTCGGGCTGGCGCGGGCGGAGTGGCTCGCGCTGAAAGTGCGGCAACCCTCCGGGTCGTAGCAATTCCGAACCGTTCCGCGTTCGGCGCGGTCGCACCGATCCGGGCGCGCCGGGCCTGCTCACTTCTGATGATGACGCCCGCTTCCGGTCGATGTCCGCCCGATTCGTGGCGCATGGTTTCGGTTGAAGCCGGACTTCAGGACGGCCGGGAACCGGTCGGCGTTCGGTGAACCACGAAACGGATTCGAACCATGAGACGGATGCTCTGGGTGGCCCTGCTGGCCGCGCCGCTCGCCCTGGCGACGGCCGGTCCGGTGCAGGCGCAGGGGTGTGCGACGGGCAACTGTGGCGGGTGGGGGCGGGGGCCGAGCGGGCCGGGGTTTGGGGTGCCGCCGTTCGGCTGCCCGTTCGGCTTCTGCATGAAGCTGTTCCCCGGCATCCACCAGCACGGCCCGCTGGTGAATTACGGGCCGTACCAGGGGTACTACCCGTTCGAGCCGTACGGCCCGTGGACCTCGGACCTGCGGTACACCGGGCCGACCGGCCCCATGAACTCCGGCGTCGGCACCGGCTGGGCACCGCGGCTCCAGGGGTTGTTCAACAACGGCTACATGCGGCGGGGCGTCGGCGGAGGCGACTCGTGTGGGAGTCCGGCTTACGGCCGGTACGCGCTGACCACCTTCCGCAACGTGGCCGCGCGGCTGAACCCGTTCCACCGGTTCGGCTGTGGCACCGGCTGCGGGAACTGACGGCTGGCGCGACTGCTCCGCGCTGGGGCGCGGAATGTCGCCGGTTCCGGCGACCCGCCCGCTTGCCCGACGGGCCGTCGCGGGTGATGGTTGTCACGCAACACTCGGTGCGCTCGCGGGGAGTCGCGCCACTTCTTTTCCACGGATCGGATGACCGAGGTTCGCCATGAAGAAACTGCTCTTGGCCCTGTTCGTCGCCGCCGGCCTGTTCCCGCTCGCCCAACGGGCGACCGCCGGGGGTGAGGCCAACCCGTTCAACGGGCCGCCCTCCCAGCGGCTGATCTTCCCGCTGTTCCGCAAGCAGCCGCTGCCGTCCTTCCAGGCCGCCCCGTGGTACTTGTACTGGCCGTACAACGGCCACTTCCAGACCCCGGCCCCGCTCTACGGCGCGTCGTACGGCCCCCCCGGCATGGGCGGCTACGGGTACGGCGGCGGCATGCCCAACCCGTACATCCAGCAGGTCGCCCCGCCGGCCCCGCCGGCCTCGCCGGGCAAGTGAAGTCCAGTTGAATCATCATTCCCGCCGCCCCGGCCGATTGGTCGGGGCGGCGGTCGTTATCGATCACCACTCGTTACGGTTGACGGTGGCCCACACGCTGACTACCATTCGTCTTTTCCGTTTCGCCGCCGTCGAGACGACCCGACATGCCCGATTCCGGCTCGCCGTTCGCCGTCCTTCGTTCCGCCGCCGCCCGGTTGCAGGCACTCCGTGGCCGCGCGGTCGTGGTGAAGTTGGGTGGTAGCGCGATGGAGAAGCCGACCGCCACCCGCGGCACGTTGGAGTCCGTCGTCACGCTGCACAGCCTCGGAATGCGGATTGCCTTGGTCCACGGCGGCGGCAAGCCGATTGATCGCGCCATGGCCGCCGCCGGCATCGAACCGGTGAAGGTGCAAGGGCGGCGGTACACCGATGACACGACGCTGGAAATCGTCGTTCGTGTGTTATCCGAGTTGAACGCCGGCGTGGTGGCCCAACTGGAAGCCCTCGGCGGGTCTGCCACCGGCTACACCGCGATGGATTCCTTTCCCATCGCCGGCCGGCGGCTGATGTTGCCCGGCCTCGACCTGCAACCCATCGACCTCGGCCGCGTCGGGCAGATCACGCGGATCGCCCTCGACGACTTCGAAGCCGATCTCGATCACGATCGTCGCATCCCCGTGATCCCGTCCCTGGCGGTGGACGCCGACGGCGGCTGGCTGAACGTGAATGCCGATTCCGTCGCGTCCGGGGTGGCCGGGGCGCTGGAAGCCGAGTCGGTGCTGTTCCTGACCGACACGCCCGGTGTGCTGAAGGACCGCCACGACCCGAAGTCGCTCCTGCCGAAACTCACGGTCGCGGAATGCCGGGAACTCATCGCGGCGGGCGTGATCGACGGCGGCATGATCCCGAAGGTGGAGGCGTGCTTCGAGGCGTTGACCGCCGGGGCGAACCGCGCGGTGATTCTCGACGGCCGCCACCCGTATTCCCTGCTGGCCGAATTCCTGGGCGAACCCGGCGGCACGGAAGTCGTCCCTTGAGCCATCAAAGGTCGTCCGCACTCGCCGAGTGCGGGCTTGTCCCATTCCCGCACTCGGCGAGTGCGGACCACCCTTCCAATCAACGCCCATGACCACCGACACCCTCAGTTCCGCCGACATCATCGCCACCGCGAAGAAGTACCTGATCGGGAACTACACCCGCTACCCGGTGTGCCTGGTCCGCGGCGAGGGGTCGTGGGTGTGGGACGCCGAGGGCAACCGATACCTGGACTTCTTCCCCGGCTGGGGGTGCGGCATCCTCGGCCACTGCCCGCCGAAGGTGGTGGACGCCGTGCGGGAGCAGATCGGCACGCTCATCCACGTCCCGAACACCTGGTACACCGAGCCGCAGGCGCTGCTGGCGAAGGAACTGAGCGAGCGCACCGGGTGGGGCGGCGTCTGCTTCTTCTGCAACAGTGGGACGGAGGCGAACGAAGCGGCCATCAAGTTGGCCCGCCTCAACGGCAAGCCGAAAGGGAAGTACAAGGTCATCACCATGACCAACGGCTTCCACGGCCGCACTTACGGTTCCCTGTCGGCCACCGCCCAGCCGAAGTACCACGCCGGGGTGGAGCCGATGTTGCCCGGCTTCGTGTACGCCCCGCACGGCGACCTGGACGCGGTCGCCAAACTCATCGACGCCGAGACCGCCGCCATCCTCATCGAGCCGATCCAGGGCGAAGGCGGCATCAACCTGCCCCCGGCCGGGTATCTCGAAGGGCTGCGCGAACTGTGCGACACGCACGGCATGCTGCTCATGTTCGACGAGGTGCAGACCGGCATGGGCCGCACCGGGAAGTGGTACGCCCACCAGCACTGGAACGTGGTGCCCGACGTGGTGACACTGGCGAAGGCGCTGGCCGGAGGGGTGGCGCTCGGTGGCGTGATCGCCAAGCCCGAAGTCGGCGAGAAGCTGAAGCCGGGCACGCACGCGGCCACCTTCGGCGGCAACCCCATCGCCTGCCGCGCCGCGCTGGCCGTCATCGAGACGTTCGACGAGGACGACCTGCTGAATCGGGCGACGGAAGTCGGCGAGCGGTTCCGCTCCCACTTCGAGGCGCTGAAGGCGACGTGTCCGCTGATTGCCGACATCCGCATCCTCGGCACCATGATCGGCGTGGAACTGGCCGTCGAGGCCGCCCCCGTCGTGCAGAAGGCACTGGAACGCGGCCTACTCGTCAACGCCACGCACGGGACGGTACTGCGGTTGCTCCCGGCGGTGACCATCACCGACGAGCAGATCGACGAGGGGTGCGAGTTGCTGGCCGAGTTGCTAATGAGCCACGAGGCGTGACCCCGTGTAGTCCGCACGCTCCGCGTGCGGTCTGCGTACACCCGCCGGGGGTGCGTGCGGACTCCATTCCCGGCTCCGAGCGTCCCGACATGAACCACTTCCTGAACCTGATCGACCAGCCGGCGGATCGCCTCCGGAGCCTGTTGGTGCGGGCGGCCGAGTTGAAGGCCGACCGCGCGGCCGGTCGGCCGAACACGGCCCTCGCCGGCAAGGTGGTCGGGCTGGTGTTCGAGAAGCCGTCGCTGCGGACGCGGCTCAGCTTCGAAGCCGGGGTGGCGCAGCTGGGCGGCACCAGCCTGTTCCTGCCGGGGGACGAGATCGGCCTCGGCTGGCGGGAGCCGCTGTCCGACTTCGCCCGCGTCACCAGTCGCTACCTCGACTGCCTCGTCATGCGGGTGTTCCGCCAAGCGACGGTGGACGCGATGGCGACGCACGGGTCGGTGCCGGTCGTCAACGGCCTGTCGGATCGCGCGCACCCGTGCCAGGCGATGGCCGACCTGCTGACCGTTCAGGAGGCGTTCGGCACCGTCGAGGGGAAGACGGTGGCGTTCATCGGCGACGGCAACAACGTGTCCATGTCGCTCGCCGTCGGGTGTGGCAAGTTGGGGGCGAAGTTCGTCCTCGGCTGCCCGAAGGGGTACACCTTCGACGACGCCTTCCTGGCGAACTACGCGGCCAAGGTGGGCGACCCGCCGCCGACGGTGACGCACGACCCGGTCGCGGCGGTGCGGAACGCGGACGTGGTGTACACCGACGTGTGGACGAGCATGGGGCAGGAGGCCGAGCGGGACGAGCGGCTGAAGACGTTCGCCGCGTTCCAGGTGAACGAGGCCCTGCTGGCGAAGGCCCCGGCTCACGCGAAGGTGATGCACTGCCTGCCGGCGCACCGCGGCGAGGAGATCTCCGCCGGCGTCGCCGACGGCCCGGCCAGCGTCGTCTTCGATCAGGCCGAGAACCGCCTCCACGCCCAAAAAGCCGTGATGGAGTGGCTGCTTGGCTGACCGCCCCCAGTCTTCACGCCCTTTTCACTTCCCTTCGGGTCGCCCTCTGCGACACTGACCCGGCATCCCCTGCCCGGAGGTTCTCGTGCGCCGTCTCCCCCTCGCCCTGCTCGCCCCCCTAACTGTTCTCGTGTCCCTGCCAGCGGCCGACCCGCCGGTCGGGCCGAACCCCGGCGGCGGCACCGTCGTCGCCACCGGCCAACTGGTCCGCCCGGCCGGGGACGTGGTGCAGTTCAACGGCCGCCCGGTGGACTTCGCGCTGTCACCCGACGGCCAACTGCTGTTCGCCAAGGACAACCGCGGCCTCGTGGTCATGGACGTGGCCTTGTGGGCGGTGAAACAGGAGTTGCCGTTCCCGAAAGGCACCGGCGGCGCGTCGATGCACGGCATCGCGGTGTCGACGGACGGCAAGCGGGTGTACGCCACCACGGCGAACGACAAACTGCACGTCGCCGAGGCGGGGGACGACGGCAAGTGGACCGTCACCCGGTCCATCGACCTGCCGGGGCCGAAGGCGAAGTCCGCGTCCCACCCGACCGGTATCGCGCTGTTCGCCGACGGGAAACAGGCGCTGGTGTGCCTGTCGCGGAACAACGCCGTCGCGGTCGTGGACCTGGTTGGTGGCAAGGTGACGGACACCATCCCGGTCGGTATCGCCCCGTTCGGCGTGCTGATGAACGCCGACGAGTCGGCCGCGTTCGTCTCGAACTGGGGCGGCCGCCGGCCGGTGAAGGGGGACCGCACCGGCGTCTCGGCCGGGAGCGATGTGGTGATCGACGAGCGCGGCATCGGGGCGAGCGGAACCGTCGGGAAGATCGACCTGACGGCGAAGAAAATGGCCGGCGAAGTCGCGGTCGGGCTGCACCCGGCGGGCATGGCCCTCGCCGCCGACGGCAAGCGGCTGTTCGTGGCGAACGCCAACTCGGACACGGTCAGCGTGATTGACCCCGCCGCGCTGAAGGTGCTGCACACCGTCACCGTCCGGCCGGTCCCGGACTTGCCCTTCGGCAGCGGGACCAACGCCCTGTGCCTGTCGAAGGACGGCAAGACGCTGTTCGCGGCGAACGGCGGGAACAACGCGGTGGCGGTGCTGGACGTGACCGGGGACGCCGCGCCGAAGGTGTCGGGATACATACCCGCCGGCTGGTTCCCCGGCGCGGTGACCACCGACGGGACGAGCTTGTTCATCGCCAACGTGAAGGGCACCGGGTCGCGGAACGAGAACCCCAAGAAGGGCGGGTTCAACTCGCACCAGCACACCGGCACCGTCTCCAAG
>JBBRUO010000286.1:0-7523 GCA_038247725.1 Gemmatales bacterium | reverse complement strand
CTCGACGGGGATGGCCAGCCAGATTGACGCCACCGATCCGGTCTGCTCCCCTCCCCTCGTATCGCCCCTCCCCGCGCCGTCCACCGGCCGGCTGCGGATGCCGACGATGCCGGGGTACGACCTGCTCGGCGAACTCGGCCGGGGCGGAATGGGGATCGTGTACCGGGCGAAGCAGACGCGGCTGAACCGGCTCGTCGCGATGAAGATGCTGTTGCACCATGACTTGGCCGACCCGGCCGACGTGGCACGGTTCCGCAGCGAAGCCGAGGCGGTGGCGGCGGTCAAGCACCCGCACGTCGTGCAGGTGTATGAGTTCGGCCATGTAGAGGGCCGGCCGTACTTCGCGATGGAATTCCTGGCCGGCGGCAGCCTGCACGCGCGGCTGAAGGCGACCGCCCCGTTCCCCCCGGAATCGGCCGCCGCGTTGTTGGAGAAGCTGGCCCGCGCCGTCCACGCGGCGCACGCGCAGGGCATCATCCACCGCGACTTGAAGCCGGGCAACGTGTTGTTCGATACGGCCGGCGAACCCCGCGTGACCGACTTCGGGCTGGCCAAGCGGGTGACCTCCGAACTGACCCAGACGCAGGCGGTGATGGGCACCCCGGCGTACATGGCCCCGGAGCAGGCGAGCGGGCGGACCAAGTACGCCGGCCCGGCCGCCGACCTGTACGCCCTCGGCGTCATCCTGTACGAGTGCCTGACCGGGGACACCCCGTTCCGCGACGAGGACTCGCTCCGGTTGCTCAGCCGGGTGATTCAGGACGCCCCGCCGTCGATCCGGTCGCGGGTGGCGTCGGTTCCGAAGGACTTGGAACGCATCTGCTTGAAATGTTTGGAAAAGGAGCCGGCCGACCGCTACCCGACGGCGGCCGCGCTGGCCGACGACCTGCGGCGATTCCTGGACGGCGAGGCCGTGTCGGTGCGGCCGGCCGGGTGCGTCGAGCGGTTCGTCAAGTGGACGCGCCGGCGACCCATGACGGCCCTGGCCTACGGCCTCGGCCTGCTGGCGGTGCTGCTGACCGTGTTCGGCGGCGGCATGTTGTATTTGTGGTTCCGGGCGGACGCGGCGCGCGCGCGGGCCGACCACCACGCGGACGGAATCGAGCTGGCACGGGAGGAACTGGCCGAACGGAACGGCGAGGTGGAGGAGGCGAACGCCAAACTGGAAGGGCAGAATCGCGAACTGGCGGCCGCCCGCGACGACCTGAAGAAGAAGCACGACGACGTGGGCGAGGCGAACACGAAACTGGCCGAGACGAACAAGCAGGTGGCGGCCGCCCGCGACGAACTCCGGGACAAGAACAAGCAGGTGGAGACCGCCCTGAACGGGGAGAAGTCGGCGCTCGAGAAGGAAAAGGCGGCGCGGGCCACCGTGGAGCGGCTGTCGTACTTCCGCAACGTCGGCTTCGCGTACAAGGAGTTGAAGGACGGCAACTACCTGCGTGCCATCCAACTGCTGGACGCCTGCGAACCGGCCGCCCGCCGGTGGGAGTGGTGGCACGTGTACCGCGCCGCCCACACCGAATTCGGGTCCGGCGTGTGCGCGGGCGGGCTGCCGTACGACGTGGCCTTCCTCGGCGACACCCATAACGTCGTGACCGCGCAGCCGACGCACTCGGTCGTCACCCGATTCGACTTTAACACCGGACTCGGGCGACAGGCGAAGTTCCACCCGGACAAGTGGCTGGCCGCCATGCGGCTGTCGGCCGACGGCAACCGGATGCTCACCATCCGCATGTGGGACATGGCCAAGCCCGACGGGGTGGAGGTGTGGGACTTCGCCGCCGGCGTCCGGCTGGCCGCCTGGAAAAGCCCGCGCAAGGGGTGCCGGCTGGAGATGCTCTCCGGGGACGGCCGGCGGGTCGTCGTCGGGTACGAAGGCGAACCGATCCGCGCCTACGACGTGGACACGGGGAAACCGCTCGGCATTTTGAACGGCGTCACCCTGACCGGCTTCACCTTTGGCCGCATGAGTCACGACGGGGCCACCGCCGCCGTGATCGACGGCAAACAAGTGGTGGTCTGGCGGGTGGCGACGGGTGAAGTGCTGCACCGGCTGCCCGCCGCCGCCGACGCCACCCCCACTTACGTCGCCGTCAGTCCGGACGGCAACCGGGTCGTGATCGGGGACGACACCGGCGGCGTCCACTTCCACGACTCGACTGGGGAAAAGTGCGTCACGGGCAACACCACCCACGGCGGCCCGGTGACGGCGATTGCGTTCAGCCGGGACGGGACGGACGTGGCGACGGCCGGCGAAGACGGGGTGGTCCGCATGTGGAAGGTCGGCACCGCCGCCTGCTTTAACGTGTGCGCCGGACACACCCGTAAGGTGTTCGGCCTGCGGTTCAGCCGGGACGGCCGGAGGGTCGCCTCCACCGACGCTCTGGGCGGGTTCCGCGTGTGGGACGTGCGCGAATACTTCGGCCCCCGGAACGAAGCGTCCGTCGATCCGGACATGCGGGCCCCGTACTTCCTCCGCGACGACCTCACCCGCCTGTTCGCCAACACCAGGGCCAAGGCCGGGCGGATGATCCGCTACGACAACCGGTCGGGCGTGCCCTTCGAGGTGCCCACCGGCGGCGTGGTCGCGGCCTTCCGACCGGGGGACGATCAGATGATTCTCGGCGGCTCGGCCGGGGAGTTGTTCGCCTTCGCCAAGCAGCCCGGCCCGGGCAGGCTCCTCGGCACGTTGAAAGGGCGGGTGGAGTCGATCGCGTACACACCCGACGGCCGCTTCTTCCTGGCGTTGGCCGGCGGGGAGGCGACCGCGTGGGACGCCGCGACGTTCAAGCCCGTTTACCGCGTCGGCGGGTTGCCCCCCGGCAGTCTGGCCGCCCTCAGCCCGGACGGGAAAGCGGTCGCCATCGCCCACGACAAGTACGTCCAACTGCACGACCTCGCCACCCGGAAGGCGACTCACTTCTGCAACTACTCCGAGGTGTCCGCCGTCGGGTTCACGCCGGCCGGGGATCGCCTCGTCGTCGGCACCCGCGACTGGCGGTTGGAAGAATGGGAGGCGACGCCGGATCAGCAGGGGTTCGCGCGGGTCCGCGCCGCATTCATCGGGCACACGGCGGCCGTCACCGGGTTCGCCTATAACCCGGACGGGACTCGGCTCGCCACCGGCGCGGCGGACGGCACGGTGAAGGTGTGGGACGTATCGACCCGGACGGAAGCACTCGGACTGAGTACCGGCCACCGGCGGCCGGTGTCGCGCGTGTGGTGGGGGCCGAACGACGCACTCGCCGCCATCCCTGACGGGCAAAAGCCGGTACTGTTCAACGGCCAGCCGAAGCGGCACACCCTCCGCCCCGAGAAACCCGAAGAGAAGTGACGGCTACCGCGGGGGCGGGGCCTTCTCTCTCTTGGTCAGTGTCGCCGTACCCTTGCGGGTATCGACCATCCAGGACGCCGCGATCTTCCCATCGATCCGGTATGTCACGATGAACCAGTGGGTCGAGTCGAAGAAGCCCGGTGCGAACGGCCGCTTCACGCTCCACGTCCGTTCGACCGTGTCGTGCCACCAGAGTTCGTCACCCGTGCCGTCGATCCGCCCCGGAGCCTCGACCTTCCGGATCACGTCCGCCTGCGTGCGGAGCACCAGGGCAATCGCGTCCGCGTGCGGGGAGCCATCGACTTTCACCTGCGGCTTCGGCTCGTCCGCGAACACGGCCCAACCGACGACCCCGACAACGGCAGCAGTTGCAAGAAGGCAGATGCCACGCATGGCCAGCTCCTGTTGTTTGTGTCGCTCCCCCGCTCACGCTTCGAACAGGGCGGCGACGAAGTCGTCCGGGTCGAAGGCTTCCATGTCGTCCATCCCCTCGCCGGTGCCGACGTACTTCACCGGCAAGCCCACCTTCGTCTTGATGGCGAACACCGCCCCGCCCTTCGCCGTGCCGTCCAGTTTGGTCAGGATGATGCCGGTACACTTCACCGTCTTCGTGAACTGCTCGGCCTGAATGACCGCGTTCTGCCCGTTGCTGGCGTCCAGCACCAGCAGCACCTCGTGCGGCGAGCCGGGGATCTGCTTGGCGACGATGCGGTGAATCTTCTCCAACTCCCGCATCAGGTGCGTCTGGGTGTGCAACCGCCCGGCGGTGTCCACGATCAGCACGTCGTACTCCCGCGCCGTGGCCCGCGCGCAGGCGTCGTGCGCCACCGCCGCCGGGTCGGACCCCTGCTGCTGCTTGGTGATGTCCACGCCGATTCGCTCGCACCAGACGGCCAACTGTTCCACCGCCGCCGCGCGGAACGTGTCGCACGCCGCCACCAGCACCTTCTTGCCGTCGAGTTTCAGCCGGTTCGCCAGTTTGGCGATGGAGGTGGTTTTGCCGGACCCGTTCACCCCCGCGATCATCACCACCGTCGGGCCGGTCGGCTGGAACTTGAGCCCCTCGCTGGGGTCCGCGAGTTGCGCTCGCAGTTCGTTCCGCACGAACGCCTTCACGTCCTCGCCGACTTCCTTGTCCATGTACGCCTGCCGCACCCGCTCGCAAATCTGGGTGCTGGCCTGCACGCCGACATCCGCGAGCAGCAGTTGTTCTTCGAGCCGGGAGAGGAACGCCTTGTCTACGCGGTGCGCGCCGGTGAACAGGCCGACGACGCCGCCGAACACGTTGCGGGTTTTCGACAGCCCGTGCTTGATCTTCTGGAAGAACCGTCCGAGCATGGCGACCGCCTAATCGGGGAGGGAACCGGATGGCGGAATTGTATCCGCCCCGGCCCGCCCCGCGCGGGGAAGCCGTCACTCACTTCTTCGGCGCGCTGCCGCCGAGTTTCTCGTAATACTCGCGGACATCGCCCTGGGCGTCGCGGGGGACTTGCTGGCTGCTGGCCGCGCCGGGGGCGTCCTGCACCGCCTGTTGGATGACCTCGCCGAGTTGCGTCTGGGACTGCTTGGTGAAGGCTTTCCCCCGCGTCAGCCCGTTGAACGATTTGCCGCCCTTCGGGTCGAACAGCCCGCGAATCCGCTCGTCGAGCGAGTTCGTCTTGGCGTCCTTGTTGATCTCCCGCTCGCCGGCCCCGATGCCGCCGTTGTTCGGCCCGCTCTTGCCGGTGCTGAGTTTGTCCCCCTTCTCGCCGCCTTGGCCATCCCCCTTCTCGCCGCCTTGGCCGTCACCCGGCTGAGCGGCCGCCTGACTGGTGGCCCGCCGCTCCTGCTTCAGCCGTTGCAGTTGTTCGGCGGCGTCCTTCAAGTCTTGCATCTCTCCCTGGATGTCCTCCAGGTCTTTCCCGGCCTGGGCCAGTTCCTCGGCGGCCTTTTCCAGGTCATCCTCTTGCAGGGCTTCGGCGGCCTTCTCGAACTGCTTGGCGATCTTCTCCATCTGCTCGCCGGACTGCTTGGCGTCCTCCTTCACCTTCTCCAACTCGCGTTCGAGCGACTCCGCGTCCTGGCCGGCCTTCTTGGCCTGGTCGATCTTCTTCTCCAATTCCTTCTTCCGCTCGTCGTCGCGGGCCAACCGTTGGAGTTCGTCCTTCATCTTGTCGAGTTGCTTCTCCAACTTCTCAGTCTGTTCCTTGGTCGGCTTCTTGTCCTTGTCTTTCAGCTTCTTCTTGAGTTCGTCCACTTCCTCTTGCGCCTTCTTCAGGTCGTTCTTGGCGAGGGCGTCGGCGATGGGTTTGGCCGGGCCGTCCTCGAAGTCCTTGTCCTTGCTGAGTTTCTCCAACTCGTTGAACTTGTCCTGCATCTGCTCCAACTTGTTCGCCTTGTCCTCGACGAACTTCTTCGTCTCCTCTTCCAGCTTGGCCACGTCGGTCAGCTTCTCCCGCTGCCGCTCCGGGCTGTTGGCGTACTTGTCCTCGTCCGGCTTGTACTTGTTCTGGAACTCCCGCAATTTCGCTTCCAGTTCCTTCAACTCCGGCGACTTGTCCTGGCGGGCCAACTCCTCCGGCGTCCGCGGGCGCACGGTCGGCGCGGTCTTCTTCGGCTTCTGCCCCTCGGCGATCTGGCCGAGTTCACCCGACTTGCCGGGGCCGTTCCCCGACTCCTCGGTCAGGCCGAACGCTTCCGGGTTCCACCACAGCACGACCGCGAGAATGGCGGCCGACAGACCGGGCACGAACCACGCCTTGTGCGACGGTCGCACCGGGAACCGCTCGCCGATCTTCAACTCGCCGACTTGCGCCTCGGCGTCCGCCAGAATGGCTTGCCCGGCGGACGTGGCTCGCAGTTCGGCCGGCAGCGCGACGACGGTGGTGACGCGCTCCTTCAACCCGAACCGGGCGTCGATTTCCAGGGCCACTGTCTCGGCCGACGGCGTCTTGCGGATCGTCCACGCCACGGCCAGCGCGACCGCGAGCGCCGCCGTCCCGCCCAAGACTGCCCAGCGGAGCCAGTCGGCCGGCGATTGCAGCAGCAGCGGTTGCGCGACGAACCACGCCAGCGACACGGCCAGCGCGAAAGAGATACCGATGGTGAGGGCGTTCACCAGGCGCTGACGGAACAGACGGCCACGGGCGAAGCGAACCGACTGCTCGACAGCGGACGTGCGGGCCATGACGACGGCTCCGGGAGGCGGTGATCCTTGTCCGAGAATTGTACCGCGAAAATCCGCGCCCGGACAACGGAATCCAAACGCCGGTGACAATCGTGATGCCGTCGCACGTTACTCCCGCCACTTCGGCGCGGCGGTCGCGCCGCCGAGTTGTTTCGCGATGACCTGGGTGCGGTTCGCCTTCTTCAGGGTCGGCTGCACGTCGTCCAGCCACTTCTCGGCGAACCCGGCGTCGGCGAGGATCTGCTTGGCGATCTTGTTCGCGTCCGTCACCGGGAACATCTTCCGCTCGGTCGGCTTGCGGACATTCTTCTCGAAGTCGGCGAGGTAGGCGTCGCGGGCCGGATCGAAGTCGGTGCTACCGTCGGGCTTGCCACCCATCGCCACGGCCGGGATCGGGTCGCGGAGCCGCATGCGGTCGGTGCGCCGCGCCTCCGCCGCCATCTGGCCGAGTTCGTGCGCCAGCACCGCCGCCAGCTCTTCGTCCTTCCGGCACAGGTCTACCATGCCCTCGGTGAGGAACACGCCGGTGGAATCCCGGTGGAAAAGCTCGGGTTCGCTGATGCCGCCCGCCTTCACGGGACCGATGGTCTGGAAGGTCGGATCGAGGCCGAGGAACGGGCTGCCGGCGACGAGTTGGCGGCCGAGTTTGTCTACCCGCGCGGCCGCCGCCACCGACGCCGGAGCGACGGTCGGCGGTTTCACTTCGCGCTCGCGGAGGTTGTCGAACCCGTCGCGATCGATGCCGAGCCACCGGCACCCGGCGAGCGGCGCGAGCGCGACGAGGGCCAGCAGAGGCCAGCGGATCATGACGGCACCCCGAATGAGGAAGGCCGGGGCATACCGTGACCGCTGCCGGGGGGCAAGCCGATCCGCGCGGGATCCAGGGCTGCTCATCGGTTGAGGTTGGCGAAGTTGGGCGACTGAGGTATCGGGTTGTCTCCACGCACGGAGCCCGCTGATGCCCGCCCTCTCGCTGCTCGACCGTCTGGCCGAACTGACCGACCCGCGCGACCGCAAGGG
>JBBRUO010000285.1:0-7530 GCA_038247725.1 Gemmatales bacterium | reverse complement strand
GGGGAGATATACGTCGTCGGTGGGAAGCAAGGGGACGCCTACCGCGCCACCGCCCAGAAGCCGGGCGGGTGGGTGAACACGAACCTGCGGACGACGTTCGAGAAGATCGTCCGGCGGGCCGGGCTGAAGAAGTGGCCACGACTGTTCCAGGCGCTGCGGGCCAGTTGCGAAACCGACCTGATGCAGGACCACCCGATCCACGTCGTCACGGCGTGGATCGGGAACACGCCGAAGATCGCCCTCGGCCACTACCTCCAAACACTCGAAGCGGACTTCGCAAAGGCGGTGAGAGGCGACGCAACGGACGACGCGCGCGCGACGCAAATAGCGACGCAGGCAGGAGCCGTCCCGATCGAGCAGGAACGGTCAGAGCCGGCGGAACCCTCTGGGAAACCAGTGGTTCCGCCGGCTCCTGACGGCTCCTGCTCACTCTTGAACGACTGTACAGATGGCCGGGGTGGGACTCGAACCCACACCCGTCAGGCTTTCGACCTGACCCCTCTACCGGTTGGGGTACCCGGCCCCATCGCAGTTGCGGACCTGGGAGTCGAACCCAGCGCGCGGGCTTATGAGACCCACTCGGACGCCGGTCCGTCCGCACTTCAGTCGCACGCCCCGGACTCGAACCGGGCGGCCGAGATCATGACTCTCGGCGGAGCGCCTACCCGCGTGCAAGTGGTGACGGTGGGATTCGAACCCACACAACACGGCTTCTGAGACCGCGGCCTGCTACCAGTTGGGCTACGTCACCGATTTCCGACCGCGGGACCGTCCCGCGGTCGATTGACCCGTGGGGGAGTCGAACCCCCGTTTCCGGCGTGAGAGGCTGGCGTCCTGAACCGCTGGACGAACGGGCCGTTTCTTCGTCGAGTGCGTCGGGAGGGATTCGAACCCCCAGGCCCCGTGGGGCGCGCCTTTACAGGGCGTGTGGCTCAGCCGATGCCGGCCGACGCGGAAGTTTTCGCAGTAGCACGGGTGGGAGTCGAACCCACAAGCACCAGGATTTGAAGCTGGCCGCTATACCAGTTCGCGCACCGTGCCGTCGTCGTCAGCGCTCTTGACGGGATTCGAACCCGCAGTTTCCACCGTGACAGGGTGGCGAGTTAGCCGGTTACTCCACAAGAGCGTGTGTCTGGATCCCTTCAAAGTAAAGCCCCCGGCAGGAGTCGAACCGGCGCGTCCGCGGTACGAAGGCGGCAAGCTCCCGTTCCATCACGGGGGGGCGTTCCTGTCTCGAAGGTCGTCCGCACTCTCCGAGTGCGGTGCCGACCCGCACTCGGAGAGTGCGAACGCACCTTGCCGAATACAGCCGTCGTGCCCTGCGATTCAGTAGTGTCCTCGCCAGGAATCGAACCTGGTCCGCGACCTCCGCAAAGTCGAGTGCGTCCACCACACCCCGAGGACCGTCAGTGCCCCGACCAGGAGTCGAACCTGGGCCACGACCTTCGGAGGGTCGCGTGCGTCCGTTACACCATCCGGGCAATCAGAGCACCCGGTGGGAATCGAACCCACCTCTCCACCTTGGCAAGGTGGCGTGATCGCCGCTCTACCACGGGTGCGTCAGTCAACCAGCAGGGGCGGTAGGAGTCGAACCCACCCGAACTCATTTGGAAAGAGTCATGCCGCCGATACATCACGCCCCTGTGCGTGTCCGTCCGAATCACTCGTGGGGGAGTCGAACCCCCGTCTCCGGTGTGAAAGACCGGCGATCGTTCCGCTGATCCGACGAGTGCCGTCCGACCTCCGGGCACGAAAAGACCGACGCCGGCCGGGGATCTCGTGAACCCCCGGCCGGCGTCGGTACGCCTGTGGAAAAGCCGTGGGGTTATGTCTCGCCGAGACCGCTCGCGGAATACCCGCGACTGTTCAGCCGACCGGTATCGGAGGCCGACAACGAACGCTCGCCGCGTTCCAGTCGCCATTCGGTGGTCAGGATGAGCGCGTTCATTGCGGGATAGAGGGTAGTTTGGTGGTCCAGGTTCGCTTGTTTTTCTCGCGTCCGGCGGCACGGTGCCAGTCGCGGCTTACACTGACAGAGACGTTACCGGGTAATAGAAGGTTCGCGGCGGTCGTCATTTTTTCCCGCCGCCGGTCGCCACTTTTCCGAGAGCCCACTGGTGAACCCGCACCCGCCCGCCGACGATCGCCACATGACGCGGGCACTCGCGCTCGCGGCGACCGGCCGCGGCGCGGTGGAACCGAACCCGATGGTCGGGGCCGTCGTCGTCGATGCCGCCGGGCAGGTGATCGGGGAAGGGTGGCACGCGCGCTACGGCGGCCCGCACGCGGAAGTCGTGGCGTTCGCCGCCGCCGGGGAGCGGGCACGCGGCGGGACGCTGTACGTCACGCTGGAGCCGTGCTGTCATCACGGGAAGACGCCGCCGTGTACGGATGCCGTGTTGCGGGCCGGCGTGGCCCGCGTGGTCGTCGCGGGCGTGGACCCGTTCCCGCAGGTCGCGGGCGGGGGCATCGGGCTGTTGCGGGCGGCCGGGGTGACGGTCGAAGTCGGGGTGTGCGAGGCGGAGGCGGAATCGTTGAACGCGCCGTACTTCAAACTGCTCGCCGTCGGGCAGCCGTGGGTGATCGCCAAGTGGGCGATGACGCTCGACGGCAAGATCGCCACCCGCACCGGCGACTCGAAATGGATCAGCAATGAGGCGTCTCGCAGGCGGGTCCACGAGATGCGCGGGCGGGTGGACGCGATCCTCGTCGGGCGCGGCACGGTCATCGCTGATGACCCGTTGCTAACGGCCCGACCGTCGGGGCCACGGGTCGCCACGCGAATCGTCCTTAGTGCTTCCGGCGAACTGCCGGCACGGTGCCAACTGCTCGACACCGCCCGCGACGTGCCAGTGAAGGTGTTCACCCAAGTGGGGAGCGAAGCGAAACTCGCGGGGTGGGCTGCCGCCGGGGCGGAGGTGGTCGTGCTGGCGGATTGCGCCGTACCGGCCATTCTCGCCGACCTCGGACGCCGGCGGTTCACGAACCTCCTCGTCGAGGGCGGGGCCGGCGTGCTGGGCGCGTTCCACGACGCCGACGCCATCGACGAGGTGCATACCTCCATCGCCCCGAAGCTCGTCGGCGGTATCGACGCGCCCGGCCCGCTGGCGGGAACCGGGGTCGCGCGGATCGCTGACGCCAGTCGGTTCGAGGAGGTGCGGGTCGATGCCGTGGGGCACGACATTTGCGTCATCGCCCGGCGGAGGGCCGAGAAAGGTTGAACCGATTCGCGGGTATCCCCCTCCAACAATTCGTCGGTTCGCCGATCACGGGCCGGGTTGGATACAATACCCCGGCTCACCACTCGTTCTCCGAAGGAAGGTGTCGTCATGGCCAGCCCGAACGTCCTCGAACTCACGACCGACAACTGGAACGGCACCATCGCCGGCGGCGAGCTGGTGGTCGCCGACTTCTGGGCACCGTGGTGCGGGCCGTGCCGGCAGATCGCCCCGGTCATCGACCGCGTCGCCGACCAGTTCGCCGGGAAGGTGAAGGTGGGGAAGGTGAATGTGGATGAGAACCCCGACCTCGCCGTCAAGTACGACGTGCAGACGATCCCCCGCATCCTCATCTTCAAGGGGAGCGAGCAGCAGGTGTTCGAGCACGTCGGGACCATCTCCGACACCGAACTCGCCCGCGTCATCAACTCGCTGTCGTAAGGCGTCGGACGGGTGAGATGACCACTCTCCAACAACGGGAGGGCACGATGATACGCGACGGCATATCCCCGCGCATCGTTCCCGCCCGGAGCTCAGTGGCCAGAGCGTGGGTCTTATCAGCCCGTGGTCGCGGGTTCGATTCCCGCCGGGAGGATTGACCGCGGACATCGTCTACATGATCCTCGTGCTCGCCGGCGTCGGCGGGCTTTTTTACGGCCTGTACTACCTGCTCGGCCGCACCCCGCGCAACGACGACTCCACCCACGGCGGCGGCGTCTCCGGCGGTCCGACCGGGGGCTCCGGGCCGGACTGGCTCAATCCAATCGCATCCGCCACCACGCCAGCAGCAGGAAACCCAGGCCAAAGGCGGTCAGCACCCCGCACGCCTGCCACACCACGAACCGACTAATCGCGGCCCCGTCCGGGTGCAGCACCTGCTCATAGGCGTCCAGCGCCCAGGCGTGCGGGGTGATGCGGCTGAACTCCCGCATCGCCTCCGGCATCAGGTCGCGGGGCATCAGTGATCCGCTCACCCCCGCCAGCACCAGCACCAGCAGCGTGCCGTACACCGCCACTTGCGTCTCGGTTCGCGCCACCCCCGCCACCAGCATGGCCATGCCGACCGCCGCGAGGCTGGTACTCAGAACCACTGGCACCAGCAGCCACGGCTCCGCGCCCCAACTCATGCCGAACACCACCTTCCCGGCCAGCAGCAGGAACGCCCCCTGTAGCACCGACACGACCACGCACGGGATCAGTTTGCCGAGGAGGATCTGCCCGCGCGTCAGCGGCGCGGCGCGGAGGCGGGTCATGGTGCCGTGCCGCCGCTCGGCGACGAACAGCCAGCCGACGGTCAGCACCAGGAAGAACGCGAACGTGACGGTGTAACTCGGCACCAGCACCTGATACCGGCGGCTGCCGCGCCCCAGGCCGGGGTCTTCGGGCGTGTAGTTCGTACGGTTCTCGTCGAGCCGGTCAGTCTTCTGGTCCTTCGTCAGGTCGGCCCACGTCAGGGCGGTGAAGTTGAAGTCGGCGAAGAAGCGGGCGATCCCCTCCTTGATGTACTTGCCCATTAGAGTCCGTCCGAGCGCCGTGCGGAACACCTCCGGCAACAGCGCCGCCGGGATCACCTCGAAGAACTTGGCCATGAACTTCTCGCCGCCGATCAGGTCGAAGGCCTGACCGATCATCCACGGGATGACCACCCGCATGAGGCTGACTTGCGTCACCTGGTTGGCCACCGCCACGCCGATCGGCTGGAACTGGCTGTCCAGCACCGTCACCCCGACGGCGTCGGTGCGGATGCCGTACTTGTTCAACGGGTTGATGGGATTCTCGACGAAGTCGCCGCCGACGAACGAGCAGCGGGCGACCCGCCGGCTGAAGTCCGGGCCGAACACGATCACCGCCGCCCGCTGCCCGCGGTCCACCAGTCGCTGCCCCTCTTCCCGCGACGGCACCACCTCGATGCGGACTTTGCCGGTGTCGGCCAAGTCGTCCAGCACCACGTCGGTCCAGCGGCCGTTCGGCGGGAACTTCCGCCCCGGCTTCGCGGTCAGCCCCTCGTCCTCGACGACGACGGAGATGCGGAGGCTGTTGTCCGCCTTGCGGCCGAACGCCTCGCCCAACGACAGCCCCAGCACCAGAATCAGCGCGACGGGCATGAGCAGCAGGATGACGGCCGACCGGGAGTCCCGGAGGAGCAGCCGCAGATCCTTCAGGGCGAGCGTGACGGACGGCATGGGAGTGCCACGGGGGGAACGCGGAGGCGGCGACGGTAGCAGTGTACGGAAGCGGTCGCGCGAAGACTTCCAGCGGTCGAACTCGCGGGCGGCCGTGCGAGGTGATACGATTATGCCGAATCGTCCGCCCGGAGGTGTGTCATGACCCGGTTCGCGTTGCCCGTGCTGGTTGCCGTGTTCGGGGTGGCGGCTCCGTTGTCCGCGCAGTTCCGCCGCCCGCTCGTCGTCGGGTACACGGTCTCTTACGGGTACGGCTGGGGCGTGTTCTGGGTCGAGCCGCGGCCGGTGATCGTCGTGCCCCCACCGGTGATCATAGTGCGGCCGGCGACGGGGCCGTGGGTGGAGGAGCCGCCGCGGCCGCCGGAGCCGGTTCGTGCGGACCCCGTCGAGCGGGCGGCCGCCGAGGCGCGGGTGCAGGCCGCCGTGGACCGGGGGGAACTACTGGTCATCAAGGCGGGGAACCGGGTGGCCCGCGTGCCGGCCCCGCCGGAGCGGATCGACCGGCCGCCGGGTGGCGGGAAGCCGGCCGTCACCCTCGACCGGCCGAAGCTGCCGGCCGACCCGAAAGCGCTAGCGGTGTTCCGGGTGGAAGCCGGCCGCGCGGCGTTCGCGGCGGGCGAGTACGGCCGCGCGGCGGACCTGTTCCGCGCCGCCGCCGACACCGACCCGTCGGCGTTCTTCCTACTGGCCCAGGCTCGCACCGCGCGGGGCGAATACGCCGAGGCGGTGGCGGCCATCCGTGACGGAATGCGGCAGGCCCCCGACTGGCCGGCGGCGCGGTTCCGCATCGCGGACGTGTACGGCGACCGGCGGCAGCCGCTGGCCGACCACCTGACGGCGCTGCGGGACGCCGCCGCGCGGCCGACCGCCCCCGCGGCGCGGTTCCTGTACGCCTACCACCTGTGGTTCGCCGGGCAGAAGGCGGCGGCGGCGAACGTGTTCCGCGCCCTCAGCCCGACGGTGAAAGACAACGCCGAGATCGAACGGTTCCTGCAAGCCGCCGAGGGCAAGGACGTGTGACGATCCGGGGCCGCGACACCACGACGACAGCCCCAAGCTCCATTTCCGAATGGCCGTGGTCGTTTTCTCCCGACGCGCCGGCCGGCATCTCCCCAACAGGGGGGAGCCGACGCGGTGTCGGCTCTCGGAGACCCGCCCATGACCGCCGCCGTCGCCCGCGTTCGCTCCGCCCTCGCGCGGTCGGACGACACTCGATCCGACGGCCAACTGGTGACCGCCTTCCGAGACGCCCGCGACCCGGACGCCTTCACGGCCCTGGTGTACCGGCACGGCCCCCGCGTGCTCGGCGTCTGCCGGCGGATCACCGGGCACGACCACGACGCGGACGACGCCTGCCAGGCGGTGTTCCTGGTCCTCGCCCGCCGCGCCGCCGACATCCGCCCGCCGGACGCCGTCGGCGCGTGGCTGTACGGGGTCGCCTTTCGCACCGCCCAGGACGCCCGCGTCATGTCCGCCCGTCGTCGCGCCCGCGTCACCCCGACCGCCGAGGTGCCGGACGTGCCCGTCGATGTGCCGCACCCGGACACGGAACTCGCGGCGGCGCTCGATGCCGCGATCGCCGACCTCCCGGAGGCTCTCCGCGCGGCGGTGGTGCTGTGCGAGTTGGACGGCCTCAGCCGGAAAGTCGCGGCGGCACGGTTGGGGGTCGCGGAAGGGACACTCAGTAGCCGGCTGGCCGCCGCGCGGAAGCGGCTGGCGGCCGGCCTGAAGCGGAAGGGCTTCGCCCTTCCGGCGATCCTCGCCGCCGCGCTGCCGACGATCGCGGGCGGCTCCGAAACCACTTTCCCCCTGGCGTGCCGGCTCGGGCAACTCGCCGCCGCCGGGGAACGACTGCCGGCCGGGGTGCCCGTCACCCTGGCCGACGTGGTGACACGAATCATGCTCTTGAAGAAACTGAAAGCGGTCGTCGCGGCCGTCGCCTGCGGGCTGCTGATGCTGGCGGGGTGGGCGACCGTTCGCCCGACCGTCGCCGACGAGCCGAAGCCGAAGGCGCAGCCGGTGCCGAAGCCGCGACCGAAGGCGGCCGTCAAGCCGGTGAACAAACTGGTGGTGTGGCGGCAGCAGCAGGCGGTCATCCTGGACGCCGACGGCAAGAACGAGAAGGTGCT
>JBBRUO010000284.1:0-7564 GCA_038247725.1 Gemmatales bacterium | reverse complement strand
GGCGCGAAGGTGTGGGGAGTAGGCGCGGAAGGCCATCAGGCCGAGCATGACGACGAGGAATGTGCCGACCACGGCACGCGACTTCCGGCGGTCGGGAAACCCCGACGGGGCGACGGCCGGAACTGGCGGCGGCGTGGTCATCAAAAACCACTATATCCGCTGCGATCCGTCAGTTGGGCGTGATTACGATTTTCGTCAATTTGACGGTCGCATACCGGCACCAGTTCCGCAGCGGCGGCACGACCGCGAGGAACCCGCGATCCACGACGCCCAGGCACCGTGATACGGTTCGGCTCCGCACCGCGCGGCCGACCATGCCGAACAGTTGATGGCCTTCAAACGTCAGCGTCGGGAAGAACTCGCGCAACGGGGACAAATCGGCCTTCACCAGCGGTCGCTCGTCCGGCGTGCGGTCCTTGCCGGGGTACGGCAGCCAGCGGCGGGCGAATGACAGCAGGGGGTTGCCGCCCCACGGCTCGCAGAACACCGCCACCCCGTCGGGCTTCAGCACACGGTACAACTCGGCCCCGGCGCGGCGCAAGTCGAGGTGGTGGAGAATCGCGTTGCCCCACACGGCATCGAAGCTGGCGTCCGCGAACGGCAGTTCCTCCGCGTCGGCGACGGCGAACCGAACGGCCACGCCGTTCGTCTTCGCGCGGGCCTCGGCCTCGGCAACGTACCCCGGCGACAGGTCGAACGCGGTTACGGTGGCTCCGGCGCGGGCGAACACCACCGCCGCCATGCCGTGCCCGCAGCCGTAGTCGAGAACCGCCCTGCCCCGCAGCGGTCCCATCGCCGCGACCGCCGGGCGAACCCAGGTCTCGTGGTCGAGAAACGCGGCGTCGGCGAAGATCAGGTTTGAGCGCGTGAAGGTCTCCCACCGCTCGGCGGCCTGCCGGTCGTGGTGTTCGCGCTCGGCGATCAGGCGGGATGAAGTCATGGCGATTCCGTTCGTTCGGCGTTCGGCGGGTGGAACGGTCCCCCGGCTGGGGCACGAGTCCGGGGGACCATCCGTCGTTCCCGTCATTCGTTTCTAGATCGGGTATCGGCCGTAAGTCGTTGCCGGGCCTGAGTCGTCTCAACCTGCACATTCGTCTCAAACAGGGAGTTTTCCTCCCGCCGAACGCCGTATCACCTGTCGTTGATGGGAATGTACCCGCTTTCGGCACCGGAAAGGAAGAGCAGCGCGACCCTCACTTCCCGCCGACGAAACCCGATACCACACCGACACACCCTCGCAGCACATACCCGACAGCGGTACCGGCCACCGCTCCGAGGACGACTCCCAGGGCGATGATCCCGGCGTGGTCGGAATCGTACTTCCACCAGAAGCCGGACGCGGCTCCGACCAGCGCCACGAAGATGGCGACAAAACTGGGGGCGAACTCGGGTGCCCCTCGCATGGCCCCGATCACCTTGCCGAGGAACCCGGTGGCGAAGAAGAGCGCGATGCCGGCCGCCAGACCGACCCCCGTGCTGCCGCCCACCAGGGTGACGAACTCCACCGGCGTCAGTTGGTCGCGTAACCGGAGCGACCAGCCGACGCACGCGCTCGTGAGGCCGACCAGCCCGCCCAGGCTGCCGGCGGCCATCACGCCGGCCCGGAACCGCAGGTGGCGTTGCATCCGCAACCCTTCGGCGTCCCGCCGATCCACCTCCGCGACCTGAGCGGCTTTGCGCTGCGCGGCGGCGGCGGTGACATCCTCCCCGCTGTTCGGGACGGTCACCGACTCGCCCGCCACCCACTTCCGCACGACGACACCGGTCGGATCGCCGCGCAGAATGACAACGTCGCTCCCGACCTCGATGGCACCGAATTCCGACCGCGCGCCCAATCGGCGGCCGTGAACCTCCACATATCCGCTGGGGGTCATGGCGGTCACGGCCCGGCCCACGTCGCCAATGCGGATCGCCATCGTGAGTGTCTCCGAGATTCACACCAGCCAGCCGCCGGTGACGGGCAGCACTTGACCGGTAATGTACCCGCTCTCGGCACTGGAAAGGAAGAGCACCGCGTTGGCCACGTCCGCCGGCTGGGCGAACCGGCCGACCGGGATGGCCTTCAGGTACTCGGCCCGCATCTGTTCCTGAATCTCGCCCATCATGGCGGTTTCCACCACGCCCGGCGCGACGGCGTTCACGCTGATGCCGCGCTTCGCCAACTCTTTCGACAGCACCCGCGTCAGGCCGATGACGCCGGCCTTCGCCGCCGCGTAGTTGGCCTGCCCGAAGATGCCGACCAGCCCGGCGACGGAGGCGATGTTCACGATCCGCCCGTTATCGTGGAGGATGTCCGCCCCGAACTTGCACCCGTGGAATACGCCCGTCAGGTTCGTGTTAATCACCGCTTGCCAGTCGTCCGGCGTCATCTTGCGGATCGAGCGGTCCTTCAAAATGCCAGCGTTGTTCACGAGGATGTCGAGGCCGCCGAATCGCGCCTTCACCTCGGCCATGAGGGCTTCCATCTGCCCGGCGTCGCGGACGTCGGCCGGAAGTGCGACGGCCTTCCCCGCCGGCAGTTCGGCGAGCAGTTTGTCGGCGTCGGCTTTGTTCGCGCCGTCCGGGTCGGCGAAGTAGTGCAGCACGCCCGTGGCCCCGGCGGTGACGTACCCGCGCAGGATGGCCGCGCCGATGCCCCGCGAGCTGCCGGTGACGAGGGCCACTTTGTCGGTGAAGTCGAAGCGGATCATGGGTGGAAGGGGGGTTTGAGTAGGTCCGGCTCGCCGAGCCGGACGGGTCGCTCGCGGCGAGACTCGGCCATCCGATGCGTGCATCGTATACTTCTCGCGTCGGATCGTTCCTTCCGCTGCAAGGCCGCGCATGAGTTCCGCCCCGACCGCCGGTCGCGCCTTCCGGGCGCTGGTCTGGTTCACCGCCCGCCGGCACGCCCGCGTCCGCCAACTCGGGTGGGTGTCGTTCGGCCTGCTGGCGCTGCTGTGCGGCATCATCTTCGTCATCTCGAACGGGCCGGTCGGGTGGCGACTGGAGGGGCGGCAACGGCCAGTCGCCAACCCGGCCGACGAGAAGGAGCCGCTGCGGATGACGTACAAGGAGTACGGCGAGGAGCGGCTCCCCCTGTATCTCGCCCTGCCGGGGCCGCCGACCGACTTCGCCATCCGCGACGCCGTCGCCAGCAGCTACCGGGCGCTGATGCACTCCGAGCAGTTCCTGAACGAGTACGCGCTGCTGAACTACGTCCGCTGGACCGTCCGCACGCTGTTCTTCACGTTCCTGATGCCGCTCCTCTGCCTGGCGTACGCGACCGGCTCCCTCGGCGCGGAGCGGGAGTCCCGAACACTCTTGTGGCTGGTGTCGCGGCCGTTGCCCCGGTGGGCGCTGTACCTGGCGAAGTTCCTCGGCACGCTGCCGTGGTGCGTCGCGGTGTCGATGATCGGGTTCGCCGTCATGTGCCTCGCCGGCGGCGACCTGGGCCACACCGCCTTCGCCATGTACTGGGACGCGGTGCTGATCGGCAGCGTGGCGTTCGCCGCCCTGTTCCACCTGATCGGGGCGGTGTTCCGCCGGCCGTCCGTTGTCGGGCTGGTGTACGTCTTCTTCTTCGAGACGCTGGTGGCCAACCTGCCCGGCAGCCTGAAGCAACTGAGCCTGAGTTACTACCTGCAATCGCTGTTCTACAATGAGACGGCGAAGCGGTTGCGGGCGGTCCAGCCGCAGAGCGTCGAGGTGTACGCGCCCGCCGCCCCCGCCGACGCCTGGGCCGCCCTGACCGCCGCGACCGTGCTGCTGACGGCGCTGGGCATGTACCTGTTCGGCCGACAGGAAGCGGGCGACGAGGTGTGACCCCGCGATTGCGATTTTAACCCCCGCACTCCAACCCCCTCACTTCCATGTCCGTCGCCGCCCCCACCGAACCCCCGCTGCACGGCTTCCGCGGGGATGACCTGACGCCGCCGCCGCTGACGCGGCCGGAGAACCTCACCGTCGCCATCAGCCGGGAGACCGGCGCGCGGGGCGGCGGCATCGCCAAGCGGGTGGCCGAGCGACTCGGCTGGCAGGCGGTGAACCAGGAGATGATGGGCTTCCTGTCCCACAACGACGACGCCCAGGCCGAGTTCCTGGCCGACGTGTCGCCGGCCGGCCGGGTGTGGGCGAACCGGCAGGTGGACCGACTCATCGCCGAGCGGAAAGTGTCCGAGCCGGAGGCGGTCGAACTGATCCGCCTCGTGTTCCTCGTCGCCGCGCGGGGGGAGGTGGTGCTCGTCGGCCGCGGGGCCGGCATCCTGTTGCCCACCGACACCACCGTGAACGTCCGCATCGTCGCCCCGCTGGAGCAGCGGATCGCGTACCTCGGCCAGTGGCTGCGAATGACCGCCACCGAAGCCGCCGACGAGGTGGAGGCCCGCGACCGGGTGCGGTCGGCCATGCACCTGTCTCTGGCGAACCGCGACCCGGCCGACCTGACGCAGTACGACCTCGTGCTGAACTCCGGGCGGCTGGGCGAGTCGGTGGCCACGGAACTGATCGTCCAGGCCGTCCGCGCCAAGCACCTCCCGCCGGAGGGGTACGACCCGTTCCTGGGGGCGGGCATCGACGGCCCGGTCGAGCCGGTATGACCGCCTTCTCCGACTTCCGCGCCGCGGTCGCCGCCGTCGCCCCGACTGCCGCCGCCGTCTTCGGCTCCGGCCTGTCCGGTGCGGCGGACGGGCACTTCGCCGCAGTCGCAACCATTGCGTATGCCGACGTGCCGGGGTTGGTGCCGCCCACCGTCGCCGGGCACGGCGGCCGACTCGCCGTCGGACACTGGGACGGGGTGCCGGTCGTCGCCTGCTTCGGCCGCGTTCACTTCTACGAAGGCCACGGCTGGGACCGCGTGACCGCCCTGGTCCGGATGGTCGCCGAGTTGGGGGTGAAGACACTTCTGCTGACGAACGCCGCCGGCGGCATCCGCGACGACCTGAACCCCGGCGACCTGATGCCCATCCGCGGGCACTTGAAATTGCTCGACGGACAGGCGTGGCGCGGGTTCGCCGTGGGCGATGATTCTGGCCGGGAGGGCGAGGCTCCGGCCGAGCCGGGAAATGCCTGGCGGCACCTCGTTGTTCTCGAAGCCGCCACCGGCAATCCCGCGGGCGTGTACGCCGCCCTGACCGGCCCGTGCTACGAGACGCCGGCGGAAATCCGCGCCCTGCGGGTGATGGGGGCCGACGCGGTGGGCATGTCCACGGCCGTGGAGGCGGAGACGGCGGCGGCGCTGGGGCTGGCCGTGGCCGGGGTGTCGTGCGTCACGAACAAGGCGGCCGGTCTCGCGGCGGGCACCCTCAGTCACCACGACGTGGAAGCGGTGGCGAAGCGGGCCGTCGGGCGACTCGGCGACACCCTCACGGCGGTCCTCACCCGCGCGGGCTGAAATCGCCTCCCGCGAACATTTTCCGCGACGCGCGGGGCGGCAATCGGCCACTCTATCCGGTAGACCCCGCCCCGGAGTCGCCATGACCGTCGCCGCGATCTTTTACCGCCCGCCGACCGGCCCCGGCACCGACCGCGAACTGCTCCGCCGGTTCGCCGACCGCCGTGACGACGCCGCCTTCACCGCCCTCGTGCAGCGGTACGGCCGGCTCGTGTTCGCCACCTGCCTGCGGGTGCTGTCCCACCGGGCCGACGCCGAGGACGCCTATCAGGCGACGTTCCTCGTCCTCGCCCGCCGCGCCGGGGCCGTCCGGTCGGACGAAAAACTCGCCGGCTGGTTGCACACCGTCGCCGTCCGCACCGCCACCGAGGTTCGCCGCATGAGGGACCGCGCGAAAGCGGCACCGTCACTGGCCCTTCCGGCTCCGAACGCTCCGGACGGCGACCCGCTCGAAACCCACGAACTCGCCGCCGCGCTGGACGAGGAGTTGGCCAAGTTGCCCGACCACTACCGGCTCGCGGTGGTGCTGTGCGAGCTGAACGGCGTCAGTCGGAAGGCCGCCGCCGCCGACCTGGGCATCGCGGAGGGGACGCTGAGCAGCCGTCTGGCGAAGGCCCGCAAGTTGCTCGCCGACCGGCTGACCGGCCGCGGCTTCGCGGCGGCATCCGCCGCCGCGCTGACGGCCGCGGCCACATCCGCCGCCGCGCGGGTTCCGGTATTACCCGTCGCGTTCGGCAATACGGATAGTATAATTAACATCACTATTTTAACCGTCGCCGATACGGTGGTGAAAGCCATGTGCGCAACCAAGCTGAAGGCCGGTGCCCTGGTCGCGGTGTTTCTGGCGCTCACCGGCGGGGTGGTTTTGACGACCGCCGCCGGGGCCGGGCCGGGCGACCACCCCGCGCCGGCGAAGGCGGAGACCCCCGCCGCGCTGGTGGCTCGCCTCGGCAGCCGGGACTTCGCGGAACGCGAAGCCGCCGAGAAGGCGCTCCGCGAGTTGGGAGCCACCTCACTTCCCGCCATCCGAGCCGGGTTGAAGTCCCAGAACCCGGAAGTCGTTCGTCGGTGCGAGAAGTTGATCGGGGCCATCCACAAGGACGACCTCGACCGGTTCGTCGCGGCGTTCCAGAAAGACAAGGAGTACACGCAGCCGTTCGAGCACCCGGTGTGGAAGCGGTGGGCGGATGTGGTCGGCACGACGCGCGGGTGCCGGGAACTGTTCGACGAGATGCTGCTGGTGCCCGACGCGGCGGAGGTCATCGACGCCATGCAGCGGAACCCGGAGACGGCGGCGGACGTGTACCGGGCCGAGATGCTGAAGTGGCACCAGATCGCCCATAAGCGGTGTGTTTGCGAGGAACCCCGACGGCGGCTCGTTATCACCCGCGGGTACTCCACCGGTGAGGTGACGTTTCTCGCATACCTGGCCACCTTCCCCGGGACGCGAACCGGTCCCGACGACAACGGACTGAGTGAAGCCGAATATTACCCCATCGGCAATTTGCCAAAGGTGTACCTGAAGCGACCGGGACTGTTGGACTTGAGCGGGCCGAAAGGGACCGTCGTGGACCGCGTGTCGACGACCGAAGCGGAGAAGTGGCGGGCGCACCGCATCAACGCCCCGGCCAAGTGGTTGTTCCTGAAAGCGGTCGCCACCCGCACGCACCCCCAGACCCTGGAGTACCTGCTTTACTGGTCGGGTGCCATTATGCCGGAAGACATCATCGGCTTGGCCCGGACCATCTTCGCGAACGAGAAGTTGCCCGCGAAGACGCGGGTGGGTTGCCTCGAAACCTTCGTGGGCGACGACGCCGTCGATCTGCTGCCGGAGGTCGCAAGACTGCAAGAGGACAAGACGAACTATGATCGGTTCCATGACGGCAAGAAGGGGGTCGAGTACGCTATTCAGGTCCGCGACGTGGCCGTCGCCACTCAACTGCTACTCCACAAGCAGGACTTGCGCGACTTCGCGTTCCCCCTGATTATCGCCGAGAATGTGACCGACCTTCGACAGAACAAGTCGATGTACCACTCGTTCGCCGACGAAGCCAGCCGCGAGGCCATGCACGTGAAGGCGCGGGCCTTCCTGGCGAAGGCCGGGAAGCCGGAGAAGCGGAAGGATTCCCGCGACCCCGTGATTCAGGCACTCATCGAGCAACTCGGCGACCCGTCACTCGCCAAGCGGGACGCGGC